>SYDM01000113.1 GCA_005801485.1 Rickettsiales bacterium | reverse complement strand
GCTTATCTGGGCACTCTGATATTTGAACTGAAGTTCCATTATCTAATTTTAAGTTGCCGTTAACTAATGGAGCATTACATTTTCCGCAAGTAGCGTTGACAGACATTCCACATTTAGAACATGCATATGTTGACATATTTAACCTTTGTTAATTTTAAACATATCAGTTTTTAACTGGCCAGTCAGTATCAAAAGAAACATAATTTACTTGCAAACATCGTCTTTCTTTTTTTATCTCTTTTTTCTCCATTCCATGCCAGGTATTTGGGCCACTAGTAAAAAAATAACCATAATTGTTCTTATAAGAAACGGTCTTTACTTTTTTTAAATCTTTATCATAAAAATCTGTACCTAAATTTTCCGATTCATTAAAAGGATTAACAAAAAACAAGGAGGACATTAATTTCTCTTTAATATCACAGTGTGGTTTGAGCCAAAAACCTTCTCGGTCACAAATCACCTCTACTCTTACATAAGATTTTGAAAGATCTTTTTCTATCAATTGATCGATATACTGATGAACTTCTTTTGATCTTAACTCTTCTATAAATTTTAAAAGGTGAGGAAATTTATTTGAATTTTCTTTATTAATAAAACATCTATATTTTTTTGCCTTTCCACCATCTTTAATACCCTCTCGGTACGTGCCCTCTCCTCCATCAATAGCTCTAGTTCCATCATAATTTAAATTATCAACTTTTGGATCTGCAATATAAGTATTGCAAATTTCTTTAATAGCAGAACTAGTCAAAGGTTCATTAACTTCCCAATGTTTAAAAGGAGAATTGTAAAATTTTGTTTTTGATCTTAATGCTTTAATAAATTCCATTTAATTTCATTTTTTCTTTTATAATTGGCGCTATACGATTAACTTCATCTAAATGATTATACGACCATGATTTAACTTTGTCTTCTAAATCTTTTATAATATTCATTCCTTTGAATTGAGCATAAAATATTTTAAATCTTCTATTCTCTTTATTGGGTTTCATATTTGCAATATAAATTGGCTTACCCGTCATAGCTGCCTCAGAAATCATAGAAGTTGAATCGCATGTAACCACAATATAATCACTTCGGCTTAGTGCTGATAGATAAGCACTTTTGTCAACTGACTTAACAACTAAATGGTCGTGACTAAAAATATTATATGCTTTTTCAATAATATTTTTTGGTGTTCGGTAAGATGGAATAATAATGATTTTATATTTGTCAGGAGAAAATATAATTTTTATTTTACTAAAAATTTTATCTACTTCTTTTTCTGAAAAATTATAATAATTATTAGGTCCGCCTATAATAAAAGCTACTAATTCTTTATTAGCTTTATCTATTTTTAAATAGTTTAAATTATTTTCTATCTCTTTAATTGAAAGATAATGAATTGCTCCTGTAGTTTGTAAAACATTTTCTCCTTTTAAATTATCATGTTTTGGGCAAACAATGAGATCGAAGTTAGAAATAGCTACTTTAGGATCTTGAATATGAATATTAAATATATCTTTACCAAATTTTCTTTTCAACGCAATAGAAGATATGACGCTTTTTCTTCCACAAGATATAATTACTTTTGCATCGCAAATAAACTTTTCATTTAATATATTTGCTGTAACCGGAGTAAATTTTGGTGGAATAAAATTCCAAAAACTTTTTAAGTTTATAGTTTGATGCTTAAAATCTAAATTAAGAGCTTTGGCTAAACCTTCAACTTGACTGATCATGCCGTGCATACCTTGTGTCAAAAGTAATGCTTTTAATATTAACATTTGTTACTATATATCTTCTATAGAATGAATAATAAATTAGCTAAACATACAAAAGTGTTAATTATTGGATCAGGACCTGCTGGGTATACTGCTGCAATTTATGCAGCACGAGCAATGCTTAACCCTATTTTAGTTTACGGTTCTGAACCTGGGGGGCAATTAACTAAAACTACAGATGTAGAAAATTACCCTGGTTATTCAAAGGTTATTCAGGGTCCGTGGTTAATGGATGAAATGAAAGGTCAAGCAGAAGCCGTTGGAACTGAAATGATTCAAGATCATATAAGTAAAGTTGATTTATCAAAAAAACCTTTCTCAGCAATTGGAGATAGCGGTCAGATTTATACTGGAGAGGCAGTTATTATTACAACTGGTGCTCAAGCACGCTGGTTAAATTTAAAGAGTGAGCAAGAATTTAGAGGTTTTGGAGTTTCGGCATGTGCGACTTGTGATGGATTCTTTTTTAAAGAAAAAGAAGTTGCTGTTGTAGGTGGAGGAAATGCTGCTGTAGAAGAGGCAATTTTTTTAACTAAATTTGCTTCAAAAGTTAAACTTGTCCATAGACGAAATGAATTAAGAGCTGAAAAATTACTTCAAACAAAACTTAAAGCTAATAAAAAAATAGAAATTATTTGGGATAGTGCTGTAGAAGAAGTTATCGGTAAATCTAATCCTAAAGTTGTGAATGCAATTAAAATTAAAAATTTAAAAACTAATAAAGTTACTGAATTAAAAGTAGATGGTTTATTTATAGCGATTGGGCACGATCCTGCGACTGCTTTATTTAAAAACCAATTAGATATGGATAAACAAGGTTATTTAACTACAAAACCAGATTCCACAGAAACAAATATACCAGGAGTGTTTGCGGCGGGTGATGTTAAAGACAAAAAATTTAGACAAGCTGTGACTGCTGCAGGTATGGGTTGCATGGCTGCGCTTGAAGCAGAGAAATTTTTATCACACAACTAAAAAAATTTAAATTTTAAATCTATTTCTACACTTTGATATAAGTGTATATATTTACCCAGTATTCTTCATCGCGGCAGCAATACCTGCTATTGACGTCATTAAAGCATCGTCAAGAAATTTTTGATCGAATTTTTTATATTTTTTATTATTAATTTTATTCATGATATTTGCTTGTAATATATTTAACATTTCTGTGTAATTATTTCTTACAAATAAAGTTTTCCTAAATTTTTTTCTTTCTATAACTATTTCTTTAGGTGTAATTCTATTATGTAATTTAACTAATGTATCAAATTGAAAACGTAATCTTTTTCCTATTCTTTTTAATGACTCATCAGCTAAATTATTTTCGTAAATAATTGAAATTTCCGTATCAACTTTAGAAATTACCATGTCTAATATATCCATAGTAGAATTAAAAAAAGCCCAATTCTTTTCCATATCGTATAATGTTTTAGAAAACTTTTTTATTGATGCGTATCTCAATGCTTCAGTAATTCCAAGCCAAGCTGGAAGCATCAAACGAATTTGTGTCCACGCAAAAACCCACGGAATAGCTCTTAAGCTTTGAATATTATCAACATTTTTTCTTTTAGAGGGCCTTGAACCAATTGAAAGTTTATTCAAAGGCTGATGAGGAGTAACGGTTTTAAAATATCTAACAAAATCCTCACTTTGATTAATGTTTTTTCGATAGGCTAAAGTTGAAATGTCTGACATTTTTTCAATTAAGTCTCGCCAATTTTTTTTGGGTTTTGGAGGTGGGCTTAATGTTGCTTCCATAGCTGCGCCTATATAACTACAAAGATTATATTCAGCCAAAGGTTTATAACCATATTTTTGCTGAATAACTTCACCTTGGTCTGTAATACGTATTCTTCCATCAACTGTTCTCGAAGGTAAAGATTTCATTGTCGCTTGTATTGGCCCGCCCCCTCTACCGGGTGATCCTCCTCTGCCATGAAAAAAAGTTAATTGAACTTTATATTTTATAGCCAAATCTCTTAATTCTTCTTGCATTTTAAATTGGTACCAGCTGGCTGATAATTTTCCAGCATCTTTACTGGAATCTGAATAGCCAATCATCACTTCTTGTTTATTATTAATTAGTTTTCGATACCACGGTAATTTAAAAAGATTTTCCATAACTTTTTTTCCATTTTTTAAATCCTCTAATTTTTCAAAAAGTGGAACAACTCTTAATAACTTTTTTATTTTAGATTGTTTTTGCAAAAAATAGACTTCTAAAATATTAGAAGCATTTGAAGTCATAGAGATTATATAAGCACCAAGACAAGCACTTGGCTGTCTTGTTAGTTCTATAAAGGTATTCCAAACTTCTTTATTTTCAGTATCTTTTATGCTTATTTTATGTATTAAAATTTTTTTTTGTTTTATTAATGATGAAAGTAAATTTACTTTTTCAATTTCGGAAAATTTTAAATAATCTTTTTTATAACTTTTTTTAATAATTTCAATTAATAACTTTATGTGTCTAGATGACTCCTGTCTTATATCAAGTTTTACAAGACTGATACCGAAGCATTTAACTCTTCTAATTAAATCTAATAAATTTGCATTTGCAATATGTTGTCCTTTATTTAAAAGCAATGAGTCTCTGACCGCTCTAAGTGGTTCTTCAATTTCATTTTTATCTTTTAATAATTTTTTTTCATCTAAAGGTTTATTTTGATTAAGATATCCTTCAATTAATAAATGAGTTAATCTTACCTTGTCTCTAACTGGCCTTAAAAAAACTCTATATGGTTCAAAAGTTTTACCAGTAAACCTTTTAATCTTTGCTGAACAATCTTCTGCCGATAAATCTTGAATTAATTGTGTAAGCTCTTTTTCATATAACTTTGCAGCTTGCCATCTTGAATATAGAATAACTTTTTTAGTTATATTTGCTGTTACGTAAGGATTACCATCTCTATCTCCTCCCATCCAGGATCCAAATTGAATAGGATTAAAATTTCTAGGTAAATCTTTTCCCATATTTTTTTTAAAAATATCATTTAATCTTTTGTGAACTTTGGGAATGGTATCCCATAAACTATCTTCGATAACTGCTAGTCCCCATCTAGCTTCATCTAACGGCGAGGGCTTTACTCTTTTTATTTCATCAGTTTTCCAAATGATTGATATTTCACTATAAAGTTTTTCATCTATATCTAAAAT
>SYDM01000112.1 GCA_005801485.1 Rickettsiales bacterium | reverse complement strand
TAGCAAAGCATTAGTTCTTGAAAACAACATTGCAGTTCTTGCAGATTTAGCTTTTTCCTCAGGTTGACAATCAACCATCCCTAAAGCTTTTTTTTGATTTGGCCAAATTACAAACCAAACGTTATAAGCCATAATTATTCCTAACCACATTCCAATACCAACTACCGTATTTTTTCCATAACCACTTCCAATGCCAAGTTTCAAAGCTTCATGGGCATAACCATTTAAATACGCTAGAATTAAGCCGGACACAACTGTAAACGCGGCAGCCCATCTGAAATAGAGTAATGCAGCAGGAGCTATTACTTTTGTTATAGCAGGTTTTTGTTCATCAGAAATTTTAGACATATTAGGAATTTGAACAAAATTAAAATACCACAGCAAACCAATCCACATAGTTGCTACGATGACATGTACGTATCTTGATAACCAACTCCAAAATATTCTGTCAAATGCAAAACCTTCGCCAAAAAAATGCATTCCAAGAAAAAATAAAATAGCTAAAATAACCGAAGCATGAACTGTTTTAGAAAGAGATTGTAATATATTTCCCATGATTCCATGATAACATAATTAAAAAAATTATGCAGTTTTTTTCATTGTATCCCTAAATAAAATATTCTTGAGAAATTCTCCAGTGTAACTTCCTTTAGTTTCAGCTACTTTTTCTGGTGTTCCTTCAGCTATAATTTTACCACCTTGTACACCTCCTTCAGGTCCCATATCTACAATCCAATCTGCAGTTTTGATTACATCTAGGTTGTGTTCTATTACAACTACTGTATTTCCCGTATTTACAAATGCTTGAAGAATTTCTAAAAGTTTTTTTATGTCATGAGCATGTAAGCCTGTAGTTGGCTCATCTAAAATATATAAAGTACGACCCGTTGATCTTTTAGATAGTTCTTTTGCCAATTTTATTCTTTGTGCTTCTCCACCCGATAATGTGGTGGCTTGTTGGCCTATTTTTATATAGCCCAATCCAACATGTTTAAGTGTAATTAATTTAGAACCAACTGATTGAATATTTTCAAAAAAAACACAACCTTCATCTACTGTCATATCTAAAATATCAGCTATGTTTTTATCTTTAAATCTTATTTCCAAAGTCTCTCTATTATATCTTGTGCCCTTACAGTTATCACAAGGTATAAAAACGTCTGGTAAAAAATGCATTTCATACGTAATTACTCCGTCTCCTTCACATGTTTCACATCTTCCACCTTTAACGTTAAATGAAAATCTTCCTATTTTGTAACCTCTAGCCTTCGCTTCTGGCAGAGATGCAAACCAGTCTCGAATAGGACCAAATGCTCCTGTGTAAGTAGCTGGGTTGGATCTAGGCGTCCTACCAATAGGAGACTGATCGATATCTATAATTTTATCTATTAACTCAGTTCCCTTATAGTTTTTAAAAGATTTAGGTGTTTTTCTAGATTTATTATTATTTAAAATTAAATTTAGAGCATTAAAAAGTGTGTGTAAAATAAGTGTAGATTTACCACTTCCTGAAACTCCCGTTATACAAGTAAAAGTACCAATTGGAATTTTAAGATCAACATTTTTTAAATTATTACCCGAAGCTCCGAGAATTTCTAAAAATCGACCATTCTTAGCATTTCTTCTTTTTTTAGGTAAAGAGATATATTTTTTTCCAGATAAATAATTACCAGTAATGCTTTTTTCACTTTTAACTATTTCTTCATAATTTCCTTGAGCAACAATCTCACCTCCATATATTCCTGCTTCAGGACCTAAATCAATAATATGATCAGCGTTTTCCATTGTTTCCGTATCATGTTCAACAACTATAACAGTATTTCCAAGATCTCTAAGTTTTTTTAAAGCAGTAATTAATTTTTTATTATCTCTTTGGTGTAAACCAATTGATGGTTCATCCAAAACATAAAGTACTCCTGTAAGTCCTGAGCCAATTTGTGATGCGAGTCTAATTCTTTGTGACTCACCGCCAGATAAGGTTCCAGATTCCCTTGAAAGAGTTAAATAATTTAGTCCAACATTCAATAAAAAGTTAAGTCTTTCATTTATTTCTTTTAATATATGTTGTGCAATTTTTTTATCTCTTTCATTCAAGATTGTATCTAAATCATCAAACCAAATTTTTGCATCATCGATAGATTTTTTAGTAACTTCACTTATATTAAGATTATTTATTTTAACGCACAAAGCTTCTTCTTTTAATCTTTGACCATTGCATTTTTCACAATTCGATTCACTTTGATATTCAGCTATTTCTTCTCTTTTCCATTCGCTGTCAGTTTCTAAATATCTTCGTTCTAGATTATTAACAACACCTTCGAAAGTTTTTTTTGTTTTGTAAGACTGGTAATTATCATCATAAGAGAAACTAATTTCTTCTTCATCGGAACCAAATAGAATTACATCTTGTATTTTTTTTGGAAGCTTTTTCCATTGGTCTGACATGGAAAATTTATAATGTTTAGCTATTGAAGCTAAAGTTTGAGCGTAGTATAAAGACGACGATTTAGACCATGGTGCAATAGCACCATCTTGTAAACTTTTTCTATCATCGGGTACAACTAAGTTTGGATCAACATTTAAATTATGACCTATCCCTTCACATTCTTCACAAGCTCCATACGGGCTATTAAAAGAAAATAACCTAGGTTCAATTTCTTCAATAGTAAAACCGCTTTCTGGACAAGAAAATTTTGATGAAAAAGTTATAGATTCTATTTTTCTAAATTTTTTAGGAACAGTTTCGTCTTCATACTCTATTACCAAAAGTCCACTAGATAGATTTAACGCACTTTCTACGCTATCCGCTAATCTGTTTCCTGTGCTTGAGTTAATTATTATTCTGTCAACAATTATGGAAATATCATGTTTTATATTTTTATTTAGATCAGGAAAATCACTTATCTCATAGTATTTTCCATCTACTTTAATTTTTTGAAAACCTCTTTTTTTGTAATTTAAAATTTCTTTTTTATATTCACCTTTTCTTCCTCTAACTATCGGTGCTAATAAATATATAGTATTATTTTTTGGAAGGGCTCTAATTTTATCTACCATTTCACTTATAGACTGAGATACAATCGGTTTTCCAGTGAATGGAGAATAAGGAACCCCAACTCTTGCAAATAAAACTCTCATATAATCATAGATTTCAGTCACCGTCGCTACTGTTGATCTTGGATTTTTTGACGTATTTTTTTGTTCAATTGATATCGCTGGACTTAATCCCTCTATAAGATCAACTTTAGGTTTTTTCATTTTATCTAAAAATTGTCTTGCGTACGCTGAAAGACTCTCAACGTATCTTCTTTGTCCTTCAGCATAAATTGTGTCAAAAGCTAAAGATGATTTTCCAGATCCAGATAGACCTGTTATGACAACTAATTTGTCTTTAGGAATGTCTACAGAAATATTTTTTAAATTGTGTTCTTTTGCACCTTTTATAATGATTTTTTTAATCATTTTTTTATATCCTGATCATAATCATCTTATAATTAACTTGTTAATATGATATAAATTTAATTGTTATTAAAGAGCAAATCACATACTAAGATTTTAAAATTATGGCTGGCAGTTTAAATAAAGTACTATTGATTGGTAGATTAGGTGCTGATCCTGAAATTAAACAAATGGTTAATGGTAAAAGTGTCGCAAGACTTAGCGTTGCCACAAGTCAATCGTGGAAAGATAAGTCTTCAGGTGAAAGAAAAGAAAAAACGGAGTGGCATAGAGTTGTAATTTTTAATGAAGGTCTAGTTAATGTTGTTCAACAATATCTAAAAAAAGGTGCTAATGTTTATATAGAAGGTGCCTTAAGTACAAGAAAATGGAAAGATGAAAGTTCTGGCCAAGATAAGTATTCTACAGAAATTGTTCTACAAGGTTATAATTCTAGCCTTACAATGTTAGATGGAAAAAATAAAAATGAAAATTCAAATTTAGTCACTGAAAACAAAAGTTCATTACCTAATGATGATATGTCCTCCTCAATTAATGATCTTGATGATGAAATTCCTTTCTAAATTTAATGGAAAATATTACTACCCAAAACAATAATTCTTATAAACCTATATTAGTCTCTGATGAGATGAGCTCATCTTATCTTTCTTACGCTATGAGCGTAATAGTTAGCAGAGCATTACCAGATGTTCGCGATGGCCTCAAACCAGTGCATAGAAGAATAATTTATGCAATGTATAAAGGTGGGTACGATTGGTCAAAACCTTTTAGAAAATCTGCAAGAATAGTAGGGGATGTAATTGGTAAGTATCATCCTCATGGAGATCAATCTGTTTATGATGCACTCGTAAGACTTGTTCAAGATTTTTCAATGAGCTTACCTTTGATTGAAGGGCAGGGCAACTTTGGTTCAATAGATGGCGATCCGCCAGCTGCGATGCGTTATACAGAAACTAAATTAGGAAAAATTTCTCAATTTTTAACTGAAGACCTAGAAAAAAATACAGTTAGTTTTAGAAATAATTATGACGAAACGGAAAAAGAACCAGTTGTTTTACCAACTCAGTTTCCAAATCTTTTAGTTAATGGCGCAGGCGGTATTGCCGTTGGTATGGCAACTAGTATACCCCCCCATAACCTAGGTGAAGTTATAAATGCAACTGTTGCTTATATAAGCAATAAAGACATTACTATAGCGCAATTAATGAAACACATTCCTGGTCCGGATTTTCCAACTGGAGGCGTAATTATAGGAACAGATATTATTAAGGAAGGCTATAACAAAGGAAGAGGATCGTTTAAAATTAGAGGAGAAATTGATGAAGAAGTATTAAAAAATGATAGATCAATTTTAATTATTAAATCAATTCCATATCAAATAAATAAATCTATCTTAGTTGAAAGAATTGCTGAGCTTGCAAGAGAAAAAAAAATTGAAGGTATAAGCGATATTAGAGACGAGTCTAATCGAGAAGGTATTAGAGTGGTCATTGATTTAAAAAAAGGAGTTGAAGGCGAAACCATTCGAAGGCAACTTTATAAATTAACAAGCATTGAAAGCTCATTTAGTTTTAATACACTTGCAATTGTCGACAACAAACCAAAAATTTTTAATTTAAAAGAATTTATTGTTGAATTTGTCAAATTTAGAGAAGAAACTCTAACTAAAAGAATAAAATTTGATTTACTAAAAGCAGAAGAAAGAGCTCATATCTTGATTGGTTTAGCTACCGCTGTTGAAAATATTGATGAAGTAATAAAAATTATTAAAAACTCCAAAGACGCAGATACAGCAAAAAAAAATCTTTTATCTAAAAAATGGAAGATTAAAAAAAGTATTAAATTAATTACTTTAATTGAGAATAAGAAAAATCCTTCTAGCTATGAGCTTTCAGAGGAACAAGTTAATTCAATTTTAGAACTTAGACTTCAAAAATTAACTGCTTATGGAATAGGTGAGATTGAAACAGAAATTAACAAATTGTCTGATTTAATAATTCAATACAATAAAATCTTAAGTTCTAAAAAAGAACTCTATAAATTAATAACCGATGAATTAATGGAGATCAGGACTAAGTTTGCTGTTCCACGAAGAACAAAGATTACAGATGCTGAATTAAATTATAGTATTGAAGAGACTATTCAAAAAGAGTTTGTTGTTATTAATATAACT
>SYDM01000111.1 GCA_005801485.1 Rickettsiales bacterium | reverse complement strand
TTTAAAAATATTAATATAGCAAATCAAATTAAAAATTTTGCAGAAGCAAAGCTCGAATGGCATCCAATAGGGTTTAAAATTGGTGCAACAAACAAAAAGATAATGAAGATTTTGAAAGCTAGCAAACCTTTTTACTCATTCCTTTTTAAGGAGCGAACTTTTGATAGTAAAAAAAAAGTTAAATTGGCCCCTAATACTTTAGGCATTGAATTAGAAGTTGCTTACAAAATAAGTAAAACAATATTCAAAACAAGAATTAATAAAAAAAAACAATTAAAGAAATTTATTAATGGTATAGCACCAGCATTTGAATTAGTTGGATACAGGCAAAAAATAAAAAAAACAAATTTTGTTGGACAGGCAATAGTTGATTTTGGCTTAAATATTTCTTTTATAAAATCTAAAATATACAAAATAAAAAATATTTTGCATTTTCAGTCAAAAACTAAAATCACAAACCTTAGTAATAAAAAAGTTTATTTAGGACATACAAAAAATATCCTGGGAAATCCAATAAATTCATTATTTTGGTTAATAAAAGAATTACAAAATAGAGAAATTTTTTTAAACAGTGATTTTTGGGTTACGACAGGCTCAACTACAGCTATAGTTCCTGTACAAAAAAATGAAAAATTTATTGGTGAAATTTCACCAATCGGAAAAGTGCAAGTTAGTTTTTAAATAAAAATATATATTTATTGTTGTAATCCAAATAAATTTATCAACAAAAATAGACCAGTTTGTTCAAGAAGAAGTTTAGAAAAAATAAAATTTATTAATTAAATTTTATTTAGTCTTTTAACCACCTCAGCTTTATCTAATGACAGAATGACATGGTAGAGCCCCGGACCAAATCTTGATCCTACTAACCCTATTCTCAAGGGCTGACCTACGCCTTTAAAATCAGTTTTATGTTTTTCAATTAATGATTTTATAACAGTCTCTAGATTTTCTTTACTTAGTGAAGATAGTTTTTCAAATTCAGTAATAAAGTCTTTAATTATTAATTTAGACCGAGTATCTAGTAATTTTTTATCTTCATCCGCAATCTTAATGTTATCATCAATGATATATTGAGCATTATTAAAAATATCTTCTAACGTTTTAGCTTTATTTTTTAAAAAACTAATACTTTTAATAAGAATAGAATCTTTTGAGGCAGCAAAAGGTTTTTTATATTTTGTCACGTATTCTTTCAATTGTTTGAATAAATCATTTTCATCAATAGTTTTGATGTAATTTTCGTTCATCGAAAGGATCCTAACCATATCTAATTTAGAAGGCGATTTTCCAACTCCGCTCAAATCAAATAAATCAATACTTTCTTGTTTAGTAAAAATTTCCTTATCTTTATAAGACCAGCCTAGTCTAAGGAGGTAATTTCTAAGCGCATCAGGCATAATTCCTATTTTTACATAATCATTAATAGTGGATGCATTATCTCTTTTTGATAATTTTTTACCTTGATCACTGTGAATTAAAGGTATGTGTGCAAAATGTGGTACTTGCCATCCCATAGCTTCGTAAATCTGTTTTTGTTTAAATGAATTGATCATGTGATCATCGCCTCTAATCACATGGGTTATTTTCATTTCATGATCATCAACAGTCGCTGATAATTGATACGTTGGTGTTCTATCTTTTCTTAAAATTACAAAGTCTTCAATAGTTGAGTTTGAAATATTTCGATCACCTTGAACTAAATCTTTGATTAAGGTTGAGCTTGATATTTTACTTTTAAATCTAATAACAGCTGTACCATCTTTTTTTTCTTTAAGATCTCTACATTTTCTATTGTAAACAAAAGGTAAATTCTTTTTTTTTGCCAAAGTTTTTTGATCTTCAAGCTCTTGTTCAGTACAATAACAGTGGTAAGCAAAACCTTTTTTAACTAATTCATCTGCTACAGCAACATGTTTTTCAATATTCTCAGATTGTATATAAGGTTCTCCATCATGTTCAACACCTAGCCAGGCTAACGATGAAATGATTTGATCTTTAAATTCATCTTTAGATCTTTCTTTATCTGTATCTTCTATTCTTAAAAAATATTTACCTTTATTTTTTTTAGCTAATAGCCAATTGAATAAAGCTGTTCTAACGCCACCAATATGAAGAGGCCCAGTAGGAGAGGGCGCAAACCTACAAACGAAACTCATTTAATATAATTAAACTATTTTAGTGGAAGTTTCTATACAAAGAGATCAGTTTACCTTGAATTTTTATTCTGTTTGCAGCATATATTTTAGTACCATAGTTTTTATTTGCTGCCTCAAGTGCAATGGTATTTCCTTTTTTCCTAATTCTTTTTAGTGTGGCTTCTTGATCGTCAATAAGCACAACTGCAATCTGACCACTCTCAACATTTGTTGTTTTTTTAACGATAATTGTATCACCATCATTAATTCCTGCTTCAATCATGGAGTCACCTTTAACTTTAAGTCCAAAATGCTCTCCATTGTTTTGCAAATCTTCTGGTAATGTAACTCTATCAACTTCTTGTTGAATGGCTTCGATAGGAGTGCCTGCAGCTATACTTCCTAATATTGAAACTTTACTTGCTATACTTTGAGATTTATCCAAACCTCCTTTAATGACACTTGGTGTAAATGTATTAAAGATATCATTAGCACTAGCATTCTCTGGAAGTTTAATAACTTCTAATGCTCTTGCTTTATGAGCCAATCTTTTAACAAATCCTCTTTCTTCTAATGCCGATATTAATCTGTGTATTCCTGATTTCGACTTGAGGTTGAGTGAATCTTTCATCTCTTCATAAGAAGGAGAAATTCCAGT
>SYDM01000027.1 GCA_005801485.1 Rickettsiales bacterium | reverse complement strand
TCAGGTACAAAATGTGGAGAAACAGATAATTGGGATAGTCGTTTTACTAAACCTTTATATATTTGGCTTCCTTCGATTGCTGTGAGTGCGGTTCAAATTTATAAGGGAGAAGAATTTAAAGAATGGAATAATCATATTCTAGTGACCTCATTGAAAGATCAGTCATTAAGAAAATTAGAATTTAATAAAGAAGAAGTTGGTAACGAACAAGTAATCTTCAAAGATCAAATTGGTAGACTTAGGGATATCAAAATAGACCAAGAGGGTAAAATTTATCTACTTTCAAATGGTGATGATGCTCTTTGGGTTATGACAAAAAAATAAACTTTTTTATTTCATCAAGTAGATTTTCATCATAACGCATCATATGGTCGTCATTATCTATAAAGTATTTAAATTTAGGCTCATTTACTTGCTTAAATAATTCCTCACCCATAGCAAAAGGTACAATCGTATCTAATCTTCCGTGTAATACTAATAGGGGTGAGCTGATATTTTTTAATTTTTTTACTGTTTCGTATCTATCTTTTAATAAGAATTTCGTAGGTAAAAATGGATAATATTTTTGAGCAAGTTCCACCATCGATGTGAAAGGAGATTCCAAAATAATTCCAGCTAAATTTTTATTCTGAGCAACCTCAATAGTAACAGCGGTGCCCAGAGATTCTCCATATAAGATGAGATTTTTTTCTTTAACGCCTTTTATTTTTATCCATTCCAACGCACTTTTTGCATCATCATATAAACCTTGTTCAGTAGGTTGGCCTTCATTTCCAGAAAATCCTCGGTAAGCAAGTATTAGAAAATTTACATCAAATTTTGCTAATTCATTTAATTTATAGTTTCGATTACTAAGATCACCAGCATTGCCGTGAAAAAAAAGTATAGTTTTTTTATTAATTAAATCTTTTTCATGTAGCCAAGCTTTTAATTTGATCTCTTCATTATTTTGAATAAAAATTTCTTCATAATCAAAGTTAATTTTATCACTCTGATAAGAATTTATTGAGGGGTGGTAGAGTAAATTTCTTTGAAATAGATAAACATAAGCAAGAATTATAAAGTAAACTACAAAACCTAATAATGCTGAAATTTTAAATAATTTAACCATAAATTAAGTTAACACTGAATAATTAGTTAAATATTCCGTTTAATAAGGATAATACCGTAAATAATCAAATTTAAAGTAATTAAAGAGATTGCGAGATTTATTTGTAAATCTTTATTTAAAGAAATTGGATAAATTATAGGCATTAAGTAGTTTTGAATAAAACCTGTAGAGTAGGTTGTAACATTTGCTTTCAGTAAGAGAAAATTTTCAAGATAAGTTAAGGGACAAATAAGCTGTGTGAGTTCTACATAAACTCCGTAAAGCAAAGCTGGAATATGCAGTAGCACCATCCATTTTCTAAAAAAGAATAATAAACCACCAAATATAACGAACAATATAAAGAGAAAATGAATGATAAGTGTAAGACTTGCTAAAAATTCATACATTTATTTACTATAACTATTTGAATAAAAAAAATCTTAATTAAACACAGCGAGATTAGTCTTTAAAAAAAAGCGAAACATCAGGTGTGTAGAGTGCAAGTTTATCTTTATTGATTTCTACTCCTAAACCTGGAAGATTTGGAATTTCAAGCATACCGTCTTGATCTAACTTAAATGGTTTTTTCAAAATGCCATCCGCCTTTGGGGCTTTCTCCAAATAATGGTGCAGCTTCGATAGAGGTAATATGTATTGGCGGCCTTGATAAATTTGTAATTATTTTTTTTTCACTAAATTTGTTATTCATAAAATTATTATATCAAAGAATAATAACAATTTTCAATTTTATTAATGAAATAATAGTATATTTTGTTATCATATTTTTTAATTAACTTTTTATATAAAATTTATTTTTCTATTAAAAAATAAAGAGTTAGATTTATGCTTCGGTTTGATGTTCCAACAGTTTATGCCAACGCCATTAGGCTCGATGCTTTTGTTACTTTTTTAATTTGTGTACTTGCGTTTTTAGGATTTACACAAATTTTAGCTATCACAACTGTTGCAGGTTTTATTAGAGGTTTTCTTCAACATCAGAAAGACCCCTTGCATTTACTTAGTAAAAATTTACTTTCCAAATTTAATCTACAAGGTAAAAAAGAAAATGCAGGTGCTAAAATGTTTTCTGCTAAAATTTTATTTATTGCATCGAGCATTGCTTTAATATTATTTAATCTTAATATTATCCATTGGCACGTACCAGTTATGGCTTTGATGATTTTTTCAACTTTAGAGTGGGGTTTTAATTTTTGTGCTGGCTGCTGGGTTTACGGTTATTGGTATAAATTATTTCCACCGAACAATTAAAATATTATTTCTAAATATTTAATTAAGATTTGAATTCAAGGAAATTTACTTGTATAGACTTGTACTTAAAGTAAAAATTAAATAAAAATATTTAATGAAAATAGTTGAAACATTATTAGAAAAAATAATCTTCGCATCACGTTGGATTTTAGCCCCGTTCTATCTAGGTTTATCGTTATCTTTATTAGTTTTACTTTATGAATTTAGTAGAGAAATAATTAATTTTTTTACCATCATCGATGAAACTGATTTGTCAGGTGTTTTGCTTTTTATACTTAGCTTGATTGATATTTCATTGGCTGGAAATTTGTTAATAATAGTCATTTTTTCAGGTTATGAAAATTTTGTCTCTAAAATTCATGTCCAAGATCATGAAGATAAACCCGAGTGGATGGGCCATGTAGATTTTACAGATTTAAAAATTAAATTAATATCTTCAATTGTTGCAATTTCTGGGATTCATTTATTAAAAATATTTATGAATTTAGAAAAGTACGAAAAAGATACTATTATTTTATTTGTTATTGTCCATTTAACATTTGTTATTAGTGGAGTTTTATTAGCGTTAATGGATTACATTATGAATAAAAGTGTAAATCAAATTAAAAAAGTAAAAAAATAATGGCGTTTAAAAAAATTTTATTTGTTATTTTAATAGTATTTAATACTTCATTTGCATTTTCTTCAAACCATCATAGCGGTCATAAAAACCAAGGCGATATCCCTTTTCAAAAAGCTATGGATAAAATGCATAAGGATATGATGACAAAATCAACAGGAAATATTGATATCGATTTTTTAAAAGGAATGATCCCTCATCATCAAGGTGCTGTTGATATGTCTGAAGAATTAATTACAAAAACTAAAGATCCAGAGCTTAAAGCTTTTGCACAAAAAATCATTGCTGCTCAAAAAGCTGAAATAAAACTAATGCGAGATTGGTTAAAAAAAAAAGAAGCAAAGTAATTTCTTACATCTTGTTTCTATAGATTAAATATGAAACCATTATTTGGATATTTATTTTTAGCTCTTGGAATTTCATTTGGCATAGGTTCAAATATGTTTGCCAAAATATCAAATGGCTTTACTAAATTAACTCCATCGATTTTGTGTATACTGTTTATGTGTATTACAATGTTCTCGATTGCAAAAGCAATGTCCGCTCTTCCCGTGGGCTTCGCTTATTCAACTTATTCCGGCTTAACAGTTTGTGGTGTTTTAGTATTTGCGATGGTTAAATATAATCAAATTCCAAATCTCTACGCAATTATTGGAGTAGCATTAATTATCATTGGAGTTATTATGGTAAATTATTTAGGTAAATTAAATTAATACTTTGACTGTTTCTATCAATTAAAAATGAAAAATAAAATTTCGGCTAAAAGATTTGATGTCGTTGATATCGCAAGATTATACGGCATTTTCTTAGTTTATTATGGTCATGTTATTGAACGATTTATGTATCTTAAGGTTAGTGAAGCTGCACTACAGTATAAATTTATTTATTCATTTCATATGGTACTGTTTTTCTTTTTATCAGGAATGGTTATTTCTGAAAAAACATTAAATCTACCTTTCCTAGCATTTATTAAGAAAAAATTTAGCACGAGAGTAGTTCCTTATTTATTTTTTAATTTTATTTTATTAATCTTATCCTTGTTCATAACAAGAGACTTTCCACCTTTTCCACTAGAAACCCCTCAAGATTATTTCAGAACAGTGGGTTTTACGTTAATTGGAATATCCATTTTTAATATTCCAACGTGGTTTATTTTAGCTTTATTGTCAGTTGAGTTAATTCATTATTTTTTAAACAGATTTTATAAAAATAGTTCTCAAAATAAATTATTCTTTATTCTTCTTTTTTATTTTGCAGGTTATTATTTAAATTTAAAAATTCAGTTTATTAGTTTTGAAAAAATAATTGGTATTAATTATTGGCTCTTCCATGAAGCCATCATCATGTTTAGTTTTTACCTTTTAGGAAGCATGGCTATAAAATCTAAGCTTCTTATGAATTTAAGCTTCAATAAAAGTTTAATCTTTTCTCTTTTAGGAATTTTACTTATTTATTTCACTTACAACGTTAACCAAGGACCTTTTAGATATAAACTTGATGCTGTCGTGATTTTATTATCAGCTCACGGGCACATTTTTTGGTTTGCTTTTACAGCTTTAGTTGGCTGCTTTACCATGATTATGCTTAGTCAATTAAGCAAGAACCAAACATTTCTAAGCTTTTTGGGAAAAAATGTTATTACGATGTATTGTTTTAATGGAATTTTTTACCATTCTTTTAATGGACCCTTTGCATCTTTAATGCTGAAAGTTATGCATATGAGTTACTTCAATCTGAGTTTTGTAAGTGTTGGGTTTAGTCTTTTAACTATGAGTTTTTCAATTCCTTTTATTTACTTATTTAATAAGTATTGCCCAGCGCTCATTGGGGGAAAAAAATACTCAGTCTAAGTTATTTCAATCTATATCGGTTGATAGTTGGTGATAATAAGTGTTTTTATCTTTAAAAGTTATGAATTTAACTCAGCCAGAACTTATTCAACTTGTAGCTATCTTAATTGTACTTTTTATTATTATTTTTAACCTTTATAAAAAATAGTTCTTTACTGTTTATTAGGTATAAAAAGCAAGTATAAGCCATTACTGCAAAATTTTTTTCCTGTTTGTACTGGACCATCATCAAAGACATTCTCATTCACTTATCGTCGTTATTGGGTTATTCGATTTTCTTCGTGCCTCTTTGTGTTTTGAACAGCGATAAAACAACGACACCTGTAAATAATTAATAATGAGTGTTTTAAATATCATATTTTTGTCAATACTTTTGAATAAACTTTTAATATTAAAGAGTTATAATTTATGAACCTAGTCTATATTTTTTTTAAAAGATTGTATTTCTATTTAGAATTAATAAAACAAACATTAATAAAAAAAAATTATAAAATTTTTTATTCTCAATTTGGAGAAGACAGAATAATTAATGAATTACTAAAAAAAATAAAAAAGGTTTTTACGTTGATGTGGGTTGTTATCATCCAAAAAAATATTCAAATACATTTATATTATATAGAAATAGAAAATGGAGAGGTATAAATATTGACATAGAAGAAGAAAAAATTTCTATTTTCAAAATTCTTCGACCACTTGATATAAATATATGCTGTCCAGTCTCAAGTGTTAAAAAATATGTTAAAATTATTAAATTTGGAAATTTTCATATTGGTTCATATGCAACACCTATAAAAAATATTAAAAAAATAAAAAAAAATAAATTATTAGAAAGTTTTCAAAGTACAAAAAGTTTAGATGAAATAATTGGAACTACTAAATATAAAAACAAAGAAATTGATTTATTGAATATCGATGTAGAGGGAAGTGATTTTGATGTCTTGAGATCAATTAATTTAAATAAGTATAAACCAAAAATTATTATTATCGAATCTCATTTAAGTGACATTAGCAAAATCCTGTCATCTAATATTTATAAACATTTAATAAAATTTAATTATAAATTAAGAAGTTGGTCTTTTTTTTCATTAATTTTTGTAAAGAAAAAATCTAATTTACTAAAACAAATATAAATTTTATATTATCAAAAAAGAGAACAAAAAAAAACCAGAAGTATTTATTCTTCTAGTCTTTTTAAAAATTTGTTCTTTATGAATGAGTTCTACATGAACATGATAATTTTTAAGTTGCTGAGAGAATAAATTGATAGGGCAATAACAAAACTGCTAATAATGATGAGCTTAAAATTTTAAAAATTAACGTTTCACGAAGCCGTATCATTATAATTAAACGTTATTGTCATCTTTAGTAAAAAATTATTTTTACCTAGAGGCTTATATGTGTCATTCTTTACTCTAGAAAAACCTTGGAATAGGTTTTATTTATATTTAATAATTTTAATTAAAATTTACAAATATAATAAATGCAAAATCATCCAACTATCTTATCCGATAAAGTAGCCTACGGTTTAACCATGTGTTTTCGCTGGTTTGCAGATACTTTCTTTGCAAAACGATATGGGCATAGAGCAGTGGTGCTTGAAACTATTGCCGCTGTTCCTGGTATGGTTGCAGGTATGTGGATTCATTTAAAAAGTCTTAGACAACTGCGAACGGGATACGGCCCAACCATTAGAACTTTGTTAAGTGAAGCAGAAAATGAGCGTATGCATCTCATGATCTTTATTGCGATTATAAAGCCAAATAGATTTGAGCGTTGGTTAATTATATTTGCTCAGTTTATATTTTGGCACTTTTATTTTTTTCTTTATATCTTTTTTCCTAAAATAGCTCACCGGATGGTTGGATATTTTGAGAATCAAGCCGTGATTAGTTACACACATTATCTTGAAGAAATTGATGCAGGAAGAACCGAAAACATTCCTGCACCAAAAATTGCCATAGACTATTATAAATTACCTCCAGCCGCAAAATTGCGCGATGTAGTAGTTGCCGTTAGAGCAGATGAACAGGTTCATGCTGATGTAAATCATGATATGGCCAATCAACTTTAAAATCTCAAAGCAAAATCAACTTTAATCTTTTTCATGTCTATTTTAAAAAGATTTTTATTTATATTTTCCTCTCTTATTATTGTTGGCTGTAGCACTGTTGCTTTAGGTTATAACCGCCTTCCCTTTCTTGCAATTCTTGAATTAAATTCCATTTTTGATTTAAGTGATGAACAAGATAAACTTGCCCGTATTGAACTTAATACTTGGTTAGAATGGCACCGAGGCTCACATTTGCCCCAATATATTGTAAAATTAGAACAGTGGGAAAAATTAGTCTTACAAGATTTAACCTCTGAACAATTTTGTAAAGAAATTGATGTGATTAGAGCTTTTACCAATGAGGCGGTTGAAAAATTTATTCCAGCTCTCACTCCTATCTTACAAACTTTAACGCCTAAGCAAATTGAAAAATGGAATAAGTATCAGGAAGAAAAAGATAATGAATTTGTTGAAAATTTTGGCAAAGGTAAAAAGGGTGAGATCATTAATGAGAAAAGATTAAAACGAACAATCAAAAGGGCAGAGATGATTTATGGCACACTAAGCAAAAGTCAAAAAGACGTGCTTACTCAACGATTAGATAAAAGCGTCTTTACTGCTGAGCAAGTTTTGCCAGAGCGTAAGCGCAGACATCAAGATGCATTAATTGCTGTAAACCTTATTAAATCAGGAGAAAAACCTTATCCAACATTAAAGGCGGTTTGGGATCGTATTCAAAAATCACCCAATCCAAATTATGTCGCTTACAGTGATAACATGTTACAAGATGGCTGTTCGCAATTGTCTGAAGTACACAACAATACCACTTTAGAACAACGTCAAAAAGCTGTGCAAAAATTAAATGGGTATCGTATAGATTTTGAAAGTTTAATTAAATCTTAAACAAATAATGAAATTTAATAACTTAAAGTTAACGGATAACGGTAAAGCAAGAGCTTTCATTGAAGCAAAGGATCTTAAGACCCTTTGGTTTAATACGGGAACTTTATGTAACTTAACTTGTAAGAATTGTTACATTGAAAGCAGCCCAACTAATGATCGTCTTTCCTATTTAAGCTTTGATGAATACTTAACGATGATGAATGAAGCTAAGGAAGATAAATTTAATTTATCAGAAATAGGTTTTACCGGTGGAGAGCCTTTCTTAAATAAGGAGTTTCCTAAAATGTTAAATCATGCGGTTAAACAAGGCATGGATGTGCTTGTTTTGACCAATGCCATGAAGCCTATGCTAAATAAGAAGTCAGAAATTTTAATGATTGATCGAGAAAGATTAACTTTTAGGATCTCAATTGATCACGTTGATCAATTGAAACATGAAGAGGTAAGGGGACCTAATAGTTACGAGCCTATGATGGAAGGATTAAAGTGGTTAAGAGATAATGGTTTTAAGATGAGCTTAGCCACACGCTTAATGTGGGGTGAAAGTGAGAAGGAGACAAGAAAGGCATTTGCAAAATTTATCTTAATAAACAAATTGCCCATTGATCCTCATTCAATGAAGGATCTTGTTACTTTTACAGAAATGGACGTTAAAAAAGATACTCCAGAGATCACCACAGAATGTTGGACGATCTTAAATAAAGATCCTAAAACTGTGATGTGTTCTTCATCTCGAATGATTGTTAAAAAAAAGGGAAATGAAAAACCATCTGTAATTGCCTGTACTTTATTGCCTTATGATGAAGCCTTTGATCTTGGCTCATCCTTAAAATCATCCATGCAAAGAATTTACTTAAACCACCCTCATTGCTCAAAGTTTTGCGTGCTTGGAGGATCAAGTTGCAGTTAAATAAAAAAATAATCATTTTTTTATTTTTATCCCTAGTCATCATTACCGTTGTATTTAACTATGATGACGTTTTAAACCTTGAGGTAATCAAGCAAAGATATCAGGACTTACAGTTACTCATCGATACAAATTCTTTGTTTTATTATTTAATTTTCTTCTTAGTTTACATTTTGGTTACAACACTTGCCCTACCCATCTCGTTATTGAAGACGTTGCTTGCTGGGGTGCTTTTTGGCTTATGGCCCGGAGTGATTTTAACTTCATTTGCGAGCACCATAGGATCAACGTTGTGCTTTTTACTTTCAAGGTATTTATTTAAAGAGACTGTCCAAGGTAAATATCAAAAGTATTTAGGTAAAATTAATCAAGGTATCAAAGATGAGGGGTTACTTTATTTATTATTCCTTCGCTTAAGTCCGATCTTTCCTTTCTTTGTCATCAACTTGACCTTTGGCTTAACCCATATGAAGTGGACTAATTTTTATTGGATTTCTCAATTAGGAATGTTGCCTGCTACAATCTTGTTTGTTAACGCAGGCGTCCAATTAGCAGAAATCAATGACGTGAAGGATATCTTAACTTTAAAGATTATTATTTCATTCTCAGCGCTAGGACTTTTGCCTATAATAACAAAGAGAATTTATGAAAAATTCAAAAAAAAATATTAATAATTTCATCAAAACTGAGTGTGGCATTGATCAGTATTATCTTCTAAAAAAAAGAAAAGGCTTTTGGAATAAGCTAAGGCTTTATTGGTTTGTTGGTATTGGTACTTTAAGGGATTTGTTCATTAGCAAATAATGGATCTTAGCATCATCATTCCCGTTGCAAGACGTGAAAGTGATTTCAAACTCATAAAACAAGTAAGAGAAAAATTTAAAGATTGTGAAATCATCATCGTTAGCGATGAGGCAAATGAATTTATTAAATCAGAAAAACTTGAAGCTGATCAATTATGCTTATTAGAGAATTCAGCAAGGGCAAAGGCCTTAAATAAAGGAGCAAATCTTTCAACTGGCAAAAACTTATGGTTTCTGCACTTAGACTCAAACCTTGAGCATATTCAATTATCGGATGTGAAAGCACTTGATGAATTTACTTTAAGTACATTTTTACTTGAATTTGATCAGGCAAATTGTTGGTGGATTGCTGCTGGAGCTAATTTTAGAACGAAGGCTTTTGGTATTCCCTTTGGCGATCAATCTTTTTTGATGAGTAAAAAGTTATTTAACTTTGTTGGAGGATTTGATGAGAGTTTATCTGAGGGAGAAGATCATAAGTTCGTTTGGCAAACAAAATCTTTAAATATTAAACTCAACATCATCAATAAAAGAATTATTACCTCTGCTATAAAATATAAAAATAAAAGAATTTATCAAAGTTTAAAAACTTTATGGAAGACGATTCTACAAGCAATAAAATTTTATCAAATAAAGAAAACCATTGCTCTTGGAATATTTTTAAAGGATCCACAGTCAAGTGAGAGTAAATCAAGGTTGAGGGAAAGATTGAATGATAAATTTGTAAATGAATTAAATGAAAATTTCATTAACATTACAAATGGAAACTTGAAAAGGCTACAACGAAGGAAAGACATTCATTGCATTAAAGTTTGCAGGGAAGTTGATGAAGAAAAGTTAAATTCTTTTGGTAATATTTACAAAGCTAAATTCATCAATCAAGATCAAGGACTAAGCTTAATCATGAGTGAAGTAAGCAAACTTTCACTAAAGACTTTAGGCAAAATTGCTCT
>SYDM01000110.1 GCA_005801485.1 Rickettsiales bacterium | reverse complement strand
CCAAAATCAAGAAATAGACCTACATCAGTTTTTGTACTCTCTGGTAAAAGGTTAGGAAGATTTAATTCAAAGTTTGAAGTAATAGAATAATTTCCACCAATATAATCTTTTCCGTCTTTAGGACCAATTTTACCTGACTCAAATCCTCTTAATCTTGTATTTGAAGTAAATAGCCTTTTGCTTAACCTAACGTCTTTATCGCTTAAACCATTAACTGCTGAAGCTTGTAGTTTGATAGCTCCAACCGCGTTTTCTGTTATCCCTTGATATTTGCTAAATGAATAAGTATTTGAAATAGATCCTGCATCTGCATAAATAGGAATTGCGCCACTAAATGAGGAAATATAACCATCTGTAGGTGAAAATACTTTATCACGTTTATCTAATGAGACCCCATAATCAAAAGCCAAATCAGTAAAAGTACCTTTTTGTTTTTTTAAAGCTGGCGATGCACTAGAATTAACCTCTAGTTTATCGTGAGAAAAATTTAATCCTGAGGAAATATATACATTTCTATACTGCTCAAACTTAGTTCCAATTCCAGTACTTATAATATTATTTTTAAATCCAGAAGTCGCTTTATCGTTAATAATATTTGAAACTTGGTAATATAAAGAGTTGCCAGAAAAATTATAATTTGGATTATTAACAAATAACTGACCAGATAAAGATTCGGCACTCACGTCTAAATTTGTTGAAATACTTAAGCCTTTTCCAAGCCAGTTATTCTCTTTTATATTAAATGCAAATGATGCACCATTTGTACCAATGCCTGCGCCAGCGGAAATTTCTCCAGTTGGTTTTTCTTCAACTTCAATCTCAAGAATTTTTTGATCTTTTTTTGACCCATCAATAATTTTATTTTTTATTTCCCCAAATATGTTCCTTGCTTTAAGTTTAGCAATAGATTGTTCTAATTTTGTTTTATTAAATGGATCACCTTCATCGATTAAAAGTTCCGATCTTATAACCGCTTCGTCAGTTATATTATTGCCGATAATATTAACTTTTTCAACCAACTCTTTTTTTCCTTCAAATATATTAATTTTAATTTCAATAGTATTACCTTCTAAAATTTCACTGACTGAATGTTCAATAAACTGTAAATCATTATTTAATATTAAAATATCTAACTCATCTAATAACTTTTTTACATTAAATGGAGAATAATATTTTCCTATCATTTTAGAAAAACTATCTTTCAAAGGAATAAATAGATTTGAATCTATTACTTCGCTCACATTAGTGCTAATTTTATTTACTTTGTATCTGGTTCCGGCATTAATATTATAAGTAAGACGAGTAGAGTTTTCTTGTCCAACTTCAGCATTGCTTGATAAAACTTGCACGTCATAATAACCAATTGATTTGAAATAATTTATCAGAAGTCTTTTATCTAATTCGATATTATTTTTATTTAAAAATGTGTTTTTAGACAAAAATTTCCAAAATTTCATTTCCTCTGAAACAATAATATCTTTTAATTTACTCTCTTTAATTTTTTTATCACCTATAAAATTAATTTGAGAGATGTTTGTTTTTTTTCCTTTATTTAAAACAAAAAGAAGATTTACTCTTTCGTTATCAAATGACTGGACCTTTGCTTCTACACTTGCAAAATTAAATCCAATACTTGCATAAATATTTTTAAGTAAAATTATATCTTCTGATAATTTATTTTTTATAAAACTTTGTTTTTCTTTTAAATTAAGTTTTGAAAGTACAGATTTTTTTATTGTGTCAGATTTCTCTCCTTGAATATCAACAAAATTAATAATTGGGTATTCTTTAACAGTGATATTTAAAACTCCATCAGATAAAAAAACACTTATATCTTCAAAAAAATTTGTTTCATATAAATTTTTGTTAATCTCATTTATTTCATCAGAAGAATAATTTTTTCCTAAATTAATGTTTCCATATACTTTTATGGTCTCAGAACTAATTCTTTTGTTGCCTTTAACTTCTAATTTTTGAATTACCTCTGCAGATACATGAAAAAAGAATAAAAAAAAGAGAATTGAGTAAGTTTTAAGCATATATTTTTTTTTTCATAATTTTAAAGGCCGTTTTTCTAGCCCAGTTATCTATTATATATATTTTTTTTATATTATTAGAGGCTAAATTCGACATTTTTATATAGTTTTTGTCTCTTAAAACAAGCTTCAAATAATTAACAATATCATTAAAATTTATATTATTTTTAAGAAATTGATCAACAAATATTTCATTAGCTGCATTTATAATAATCGGTGACGATTTACGTTTGTTCATTTCAGATATTAAAGTTACGGATGGAAATTTTTTTTTGTCAACAGTTGAAAAATTTAAATTTTGAGCAATATGATTAACTTTATTTTTTTTATTAAAAAATTTTTTATAATTAAAATTTTTAATTAATACATTTGCAATAGGTATTTTCATATCTGGAAGATGATGGAGATAAACAGATAATCCGCTATTAAGTTTTATTATGGCGTGAACAAGCGAGTCAGGGTGGATGATGATCTCATATTTACTAAGATTAAAGGGAAAGAGTTTTAAAGCTTCTGTAATTTCTAAAACTTTATTCATTAAAGTTGCTGAGTCTACTGAAATTTTCTTACCCATATTCCATTTAGGATGTCTTATTGCATCTTTAGGTTTTATTTTTTTAAAATTGTCAAGTTTAAGGTTTAAAAAAGGACCACCTGAAGCAGTTATATAAATTTTTTCAATTTGATCTTTCGGATAATTTTTAAGTAATGAACTGATAGAAAAATGTTCTGAGTCAATAGGTACTAAATCTGTATTATATTTTGCTGATTCTTTTTTTATCAAATTCCATCCGCAAACAATTGATTCTTTGTTAGCTAGTAAAATTTTTTTACTCAATTTTGTAAAAATAATTGTAGACTCAAGTCCAGCAATTCCAGGAATGGCTGAAACAGAAATGTCTAATTTATTAATATATTTTTGGATATTATTTAAATTATTTAAAATAATAATTTTTTTATGTTTTTTTTTTAATTCTAAATAAATTTTTTCATTTTTGACAACAAATATCCTAGGTTTAAAAACTTTAATCTGCTTAATTATTTTAAAGTAATTTTGATTTGCGTATAATAAATCAACTTTGAACTGATTTGATTTTTTAACTATCTCTAACGTTGACGCCCCAATTGAACCTGTTGAGCCTAATATAGCGATAGTTTTTTTTTTCATCTAAATTATTAAAAAAAATCTTAATATAAAAGCAAATAATAAAACAAATATTAAACCATCAATTCTATCTAGAATACCGCCATGGCCCGGTAACATATTACTTATATTCTTGATATTTATTTTTCTTTTTAAAAAAGATACAAATAAATCTCCAATCTGACACACTAGAGATATTAAACTAGTAATAATTAAAAAATTTAATTCTAAAAAGTTAATTATTGTTTTTTTTAATAAGATAAGCTGTAATAGATTCATTAGTGGTATTGACAAACAACTTAAGAGAAAAGATCCTAATACTCCAGAATATGTTTTATTGGGGCTAATTTTGGTGATCTTTCTACCTTTAAATATTTTTCCAAAAGAGTAACCGCCGACATCAGAGAGAAAGGTAGAAATTAATATCCAATAAATTATAATTAAAGAACTATCTGTAT
>SYDM01000026.1 GCA_005801485.1 Rickettsiales bacterium | reverse complement strand
ATAAAAAAGAAAAAATTTATAAATGGAGACGAGGAACAACTTTACAGAGTTTTTATAAATCTTATTAAAAATTCAGAAGAAGCAATCGCTGAAAAAAAAGTTGAAAACAAGCTTTTTAAAGGTAAAATCAATATAGAAATTCAAGAAAATAGGGAATATATTGTAACATCATTAATTGATAATGGTTCAGGCATAAAAAATGTCGATAAAATAATGGCACCATATTTTACAACCAAAAAAGATGGAACAGGTTTAGGATTACCTATAGTGAACAAAATAATTAACGAACATAATGGTGAATTAATAATTTCAAACAACAATCCTGGAGTTAAAGTATTAATTTCATTACCTAAAATAAATTAAATGAAATCAGAAATTTTAGTAATAGATGATAACGCAGATATACGTTTTTTAATTTGCAATATTTTGAAAGAAAATGGATATTCAGTAAGATCTGCAGTAAATTATGATCAAGCTGCTAGAGAAATAAACACCAAGTTGCCTGATTTAGCCATTGTAGATATTAAATTAGATAAAAGTGATAAAGATGGAATTGATTTATTAAAACAAATAATTGAGAAAGATAAATCTTTACCTGTGATTATGATTTCTGGTCATGCTAATGTACAAGTTGCAGTAGAAGCAATAAGATTAGGTGCTTACGAATTTGTAGAAAAACCTTTTTCATCTGAAAAATTATTAAATTATGTTAAAAGAGCAATAGAACTTATCAATATAAAAAAAGAAAAAGATAAAGCTGAAAATAAATTATTTGATTCATTTGATCTTATTGGAAATAGCGTTGAAATTTTAAAAATAAAAAAAAATATTGAAAAGTTAGGTACTGTTGAAAGTAGGGTATTGATAACAGGCCAAATTGGGACTGGAAAAAAGCTTGTAGCAAGAAAAATTCATAAAAATTCTCCAAGGTCAGAAAAGCCATTTGTCGTTTTCAATGCAGGTTTATTGCGTGAAAAAAAATATGAAAACCAACTTTTTGGTGAAGAATATGAAAATGGTAACATTGAATATGGTATTTTAGAAAAAGCTAATAACGGTACTTTACTTTTAGATGAAGTTTCAGAAATTCCATTCGAACTACAATCAAATATTCTTAAAATTTTGATTGATCAAAAAATTAAAAGAATAAAAGGCACAAAAGATATTATTTTAAATATTCGTATTATTTCGACTACTTCAAAAGATTTAAAAAAATTGATTGAAGAAGGAAAGTTTAGAGAAGATCTCTATCATAGGTTAAACGTAGTTCCTATTAACTTACCTCCACTACAATCTAGAACAGAAGATATTCCGTTATTAATAAAATATTTCAAAAATAAAGTAGCTGAAGCTAATGGCGTAAAAGAAGCCGATATAGATGAGAATAATGATTTGTTCTTCAATTATAATTGGCCTGGCAATGTTAGAGAACTTAGAAATTTAATCGAGAGAGTAACAATACTTTCTATACATGAGAATAAAAAAGACACAAACACAATACTGATTGATACATTAAAAGAAAACCCGGAATCTTTAAAAGATAGTGATGTCTTTAGTAATTCTTTGTCTTACTCTCTTAAAGAAGCTAGAGAAAAATTTGAAACTAATTATTTAATTAAGCAATTAAAAAAAAATAAAAATAATGTATCAAAAACCGCTGAATTAATAGGGATGGAAAGATCAGCTCTTCATAGAAAATTAAAATCTTTAGGTATAAAAGATCTCAATTAAAAAATGAATATAATTATATGTGGAGCCGGTAAAGTCGGTTTTTCAATCAGCAAACAATTATCTGCACAAGGTCATTCCGTGACTGTTATTGATCAATCTTCAGACGATATTAAAAATATTAATAATATGCAAGATGTTCGAGGGATAGTTGGCAGAGCAACATTTCCTTCGGTTCTTGAAAATGCTGGCGCTGCTAATACCGATATGATTATAGCCGTAACAAGAAATGATGAAACAAATATGATTATTTGTCAGTTAGCTCATAGTTTATTTAATATAAATAAAAAAATTGCAAGAATAAGATCAGCAGAACTTTTAGAGGGCAAATGGAGCAAACTTTATAATAAACCTAATTTGCCAATAGATGTAATTATTTCACCTGAAATAGAAGTGGCCAAATCTCTTTTTAGAAAATTAGAGGCCCCTGGAGCATTAGATAATATTCCTTTTGCAGATGGGAAAATAAAAGTTTTAGAAATAGCAGTTGAAAAAAATTGTCCAATTATTAACTTGTCTTTAAAGAACTTAACTGAAAAATTTCCAGATTTTAAAGCTAATATTGTAGGAGCGGTAAGAGATAATAAATTTGTTTTCTTAAAAAAAAATGATCAATTATTAGAGGGAGATAAAGCTTACGTTGTTGTGAGCGCAGATCAAATCATACAAATATTAAAAGTTTTTGGTCACGAAGAAAAAATTGCAAAAAAAATACTTCTTATTGGAGGCGGTAACATAGGTTTTAACTTAGCTAAATTGCTAGAAAGTGGCTATGAGGAAGTTAGAATAAAAATTATAGAAAAAAATAAAGAAAGAGCAGAATTTCTTGCAACTGAGCTTTCTTCTTCAATTGTGATTTGTGGTGATGCTCTTGATGAGGAAATATTAAAAGAAGCAAATATTGAAGAAATTGAAACTATTTTGGCTCTTACTAATGATGATGAAAATAATATTATGGCTTGTGTTTTAGCTGAAAAATATGGCTCTGGTAAACGAACGATCGCAATAGTTAACAAGTCTAATTATAGTTTGTTACAGAAATCATTAAATATAGATGATCTTGTTGACCCAAGAATGACTACAGTTTCTAAAATAATGGAGCACGTACACAAAGGGACAATCCAAACAGTATATTCCCTTTTAGATGGTGAGTATGAATTTATTGAAGCAGAAATTTTAGAAAAATCTGAATTACTTAATAAGTCTATAAAAAATTCTAATTTGCCAGAACATATTAGAATTGGAGCTGTTTTAAGAGCTGGAAAAGTAACTATACCAAGACCAGATTTTGTTTACGAAAAAGATGACCTAGTGGTGTTTTTAGCAAAAAGAGATCTTTTAAAAGAAGTTGAAAATATATTTAGAATTAGTTCAATATAGAAATGAATTATAGAGGCATTTCTTATTACCTTAGCTTGTCATGCTGGCCTATATCCATTCTATCATTTATAAATATTCTTTATTCATCTTATTTTAAATATTATTTAAATTTAAATTCATATTTATTAACTTTATTTATCTCTCTATTTTTTTCTTTTTGCTTTTATTTAATTAGCAAAAATGCAGATAAAAATATTAATCTTTATGAAAAGTTAATCTTAATTTTTATAATTTATTTTTTGGCTTCAATATTAATCTCTATTCCGTACTATTTAAGTTATTACCAAATGACATTTCTTAACTCTTTTTTTGAGTCCATTTCAGGTCTCACTACAACTGGGTTTACAATCTTTCCAAATGTTAAAATTTTAGATCCCACATTACTTCTTTGGAGATCATCATCTCATTGGGTTGGAGGATTATTTTTTTTAATTTTTTTAATACTTATTTTTTCAAATTTTGAAAACGATTACAAGTTAACCTATCTAGCTTACAATCCAGACAAAGTTACAGATTTTTTTAAAGATACAAAAAAAATTGTTATTAAAGTTTTTTTTCTTTATTCTTTTTTAACCGCTTTAATATTTATTTTGTATAGTTTCTCAGGTATAAGACTTTTTAATAGTTTAAATCTAGCTATGACCATTAGCTCTAATGGAGCTTTTTTACCAGTAAATGAATTATCAGATATTATTAAATTTAATTTACAAAAAGTTGTGCTTGCTCTTTCATTACTGTTTTCAATATTAAATATTTATTTTTTTTATAGTATTTTTATAGATTTTAAAAATATAAAAAAACACTATGAGAATTTTATAATTTTTAAAGGTTTATTTCTTATAAGTTTAATTCTTTTTCTTTTAATTGGTAAAAAAAACTTTTTGGACATTTTCATCAATGTATTATCTAGTGTGAGTAATTCTGGAATAGCTATTTATGAGTCTCCAAAAAATTTTTATTTTTTATTTATATTATTAACTATCATTGGCGGATCTTTAATCTCAAACTCAGCAGGGATAAAATTTATTCGTATTTATATTCTTTTTAAATCTTTAATTATTGAGATTTTTAAACTTGTCACACCAAATATTGTTATGGATCAAAGAATATTTAAAACAGAAAATAAAATTAATAATGACAATTTAAATTCATCCTTTTTAATCTTTATTTGTTTTTTTATAAGTATTTTCTTTTTATCTAGTATTCTTGCTGCGGGTGGTATTAATTTTGAAAATTCTTTTAAACTTTCTATTTTAACTATTACGAACACCGTAAACTCTAGCCTCTACGGCTTAGATAAAATAGATTTTTCAAATTTATTAACATCATCTAAGCTATCATTAATTTTATTTATGGTTCTTGGAAAAATTGAGTTAATATCTCTTTTCATAGTTATCAAAAAAGTCATTACCTGGAAATAAACTTATGTCTAAAATTGTAGTAATAGGAGCAGGTGCTATGGGAACAGCTTTTGCTTTTCCTTGTCTTGATAATAATCACGATATTAACATCATAGGTACACATCTAGAGGATAATTTTATAGATTCAGTTTTAAAAAACAAAAGACTTCATCCTGGACTTAATACTTTTATTCCAGAAGGAATAAATTTAATTAAATTTGAAAAATTTGATTCAATATT
>SYDM01000109.1 GCA_005801485.1 Rickettsiales bacterium | reverse complement strand
TATATGAAAATGATAGAAAGATTATTCAAAAAGCCACTTCTTATCTTAAAATTTTAAAAAGTAATTATCAATATTCTTTACTTGAATTAAGACCTATAACTGGGCGTAAACATCAGCTTAGAAAACAATTATATAATATTGGAAATTCAATAATCGGTGATGATAAATATTATGTTAAAAAAAGCAGAGATTTTGTTAAAAGTAAAAGCTTAATGCTTCACGCATATGAAATTAAATTTATGATTAATAACGTAAAATATAATTTTAAAGCAGATTTTAATGAAGATTTTAAAAATTTTATAATTAAAAAAGATTTAAATATTTTTTAAATTTTTTAAAAAAATCCTTTTTAAATTTTCTTCAACATTTTTAACATTACTGTTAATTTCATTTTTAATAGAAGTAACTTTTGTATTATCTAGTCCGCACGGAATTATTTTTTTATATGGCTTTAATGAGTTATTTATATTTATTGAACATCCGTGATATGCAATCCATTGAGTTACACGTATACCAATAGCTGCAATTTTTTTTTCCTTTACCCAAATACCTATATTTTCTTTATCATTATAACTATTTATTTTATAAATTTTTAAAAATTCAATAATACTTTTTTCAATAATCTTAACTAAATTTTTTATATCTCTTTTTCTTTTATTTAAATTTATAACAAAATAAACAATTTTTTGTCCTGGATTGTGAAGCGTTAGCTTGCCGCCCCTGTTTGTTCTAATGATTCTAATTTTTTTGTCTAATATTTCATTTTCTTTAAACCTGATGCCTCCAGTATAAGTCAGCGGATGTTCTAAAATCCATAATAAATCTTTAGATTTACCTTTTTTTATTAAATTAACTCTCTTAATGAGTTGCTCAAATGCTGATTTATACGGAACTAGTTTTTTACTTATCCTAACTTCTAAGGTCATATTAATTTGAATTTTATCATTAGATCAACTAATAATCACACAAATAATGTAAAAGAAATTTTATGAGTCTTATAAAATCGATAGGTAATAAAAAAGTAAATTTCGATTTTAATAAAAATTTTATAAATACTTTTAGTGAAAAAATCAATAGTAGCGATCTTCAATTTATCAATCAAACACTCAAAGATTTGCACCCTTCGGACGTAGCTAATTTAATTGAAAATTTACCTTACGAAACTCGATCTAAACTTATTGAAATAGAATCTTTTGATATTGCACCTGAAATTTTTATTGAATTAAATGAGTCTATTCAGAGTGAAGTTTTACAATTGTTATCAATTAATTCTATTGCCAATATCATAAGAAGATTAGTATCTGATGATGCTGTTGCAATTTTAGAAAATTTAGAAACAGAAAAAAAAAATTTAATTTTAGATAAATTACCACCTAAAGATCGATTTTTATTAGAAGAGGGTCTTAGTTATCCAGAGGATTCTGCTGCACGTATTATGCAAAGAGAATTTACAGCTATCCCAAGTGATTGGACGGTAGGACAAACAATAGATTATTTAAGAGAAAGCAAGGATTTGCCTCAAGAGTTTTTAGAAATATTTATAGTTGATAATGATTTTAAACCTATAGGCATAGTTCCTTCTTCTCGAGTTTTAAGAACGTCAAGAGATTTAAAAATGAATTTAATAATGAGAGAAATGCCTGTTCTTATTTCTGTTAATATGGATAAAGAAGAAGTTGGTCACACTTTTGAAAATTACAATTTAGTTTCTGCAGGAGTTGTTAATAAAAATAATAAATTAGTAGGTATAATAACTGCTGATGATGTCGTTACAGTAGTGCAAGAGGAGGCAGAAGAAGACGTGTTAAGATTAGCCGGAGTAGGTGATGAAGAAATTACCGACACAGTATTTGTAAAAACAAAAAGAAGATTTAATTGGTTATTAATTAATCTTGCAACCGCATTACTTGCTTCTTGGGTCATTAGTATCTTTGGAGCAGAAATTGAAAAAGTTGTTGCTTTAGCTTTCTTGATGCCAATAGTTGCATCGATGGGTGGCAATGCTGGCATGCAAACACTCGCAGTAACTATTAGAGCTATTGCTACAAAAGAATTATCAAGTAGTAATTTAAATCAAATTATTGGTAAGGAATTTTCTATAGGTGTACTTAACGGAATAATTTTTGCAATTATTACAGCTATAGTCGTTCAGTTATGGTTTAAACAGATAGATCTTTCAATCATTATAGCTATTTCAATGGTTTTAAATATGATTGTTGCGGGCCTCTTTGGAATTTTAATACCTATAACTTTAAAAAAAATGAAAATAGACCCGGCTTTAGCTTCTAGTGTTTTTGTGACAACAGTTACAGATGTAATTGGCTTTCTTTCATTTTTAGGAATTGGATCTTTAGTTTTTTTATAAATTATCAATTAGTCTCACTTCGCCTAAATGATATGCAACAAAAATATTGAACTTTGATCTTGAATTTCTGCATATCCTTTTTTTATTTAAATTTATAGATTCAATATAATCAACTCTATTTGCACCTAATTTAGTTAACTTATTAAATATATCTGAACGTTTATTATGTAAGATTTGATTATGAATTAATTTTTTATTATTTTTGATAAACTTATAAATATTTCCTGCAGTTTTAAACTGATTGTTGCTAAGTTTTGAATTTCTTGAAGATAGAGCAGTACCGTTTTTGTCTCTTATGGTAGGACAAGGAATTACTTTAGTTCTAATTTTATTTTTAACTATGTGTGAATTAATTAATGCTAATTGTTGAAAATCTTTCATTCCTAGAAAAATAAATTTAGGTTTAATAATATCTAAAAATCTATTAACAACATTAATAACGCCATTAAAGTGAAAAAATCTAAATTTACCACAAAGGATTTTAGCAAAATTACTTAAAAAGATCCTTGTTTTTGGTTTGAATGAATAAATGTCTTTATCACTTGGAATATATAGATATTTGACTCTTATATTTCTTAAAATTTTAATATCTTTTTTTAATTCTCTTGGATAATTTTTAAAATCCTTCCTTGAATTAAATTGTTTTGGATTTATGTATATTGAAACCAACACTTCCTTAGTTTTTTTTTTAGCTTTATTTATTAAGCTTATATGTCCTTTGTGTAGGGCTCCCATAGTTGGAACGAATGCTATTTTTTTAAGATTTCCAATCTCATAAATTAAACTTTTTTTATCTCTAAATATTTTCATTTGTAATAATTGAAATTTAAAAGTAAAAGAAACTTATGTTAAGACAGGCAATAATACCATTAGCAGGACTAGGAACTAGACTTTTACCTCTTTCCAGCGTTATACCTAAAGAATTACTCCCTATAAATGGAAAAACTAATTTAGAATATATATTAGATGAATGCATTGAAGCTGGTATTAAAGAATTTATTTTTATCATATCAAAAAAAAAAGAAAGTATTAAAAAATACTTTTTTAATGATCAATTTTATAAATCTATTTTAGCTAAAAAAAAAGACAAAAAAATTAGAAAGCATTTTTTAAAATTGAAGAAATATCAAAAAATGATAAAATTTGTTTACCAAAACAAACCTAAAGGAACTGGTGATGCAGTTTTAAAATGCCAAAAACTTATTAAAGGTTCACATTTTTTAATGTTATTTCCAGATGATCTAATCATCAATAGAAATTGCTCAAGGGAAATGATTTTACTCCACAAAAAAACAAAAGGCTCTGTAATTGCAACTAAAGCAATAGATAAAAAAACCTCATCTAGATGGGGAATACTTTCATTAAAAAATAAAAAAAAAAATTATTTTCAAATTAACGATGTTGTAGAAAAGCCAAATACAAAGCAGGCTCCGTCAAATTATGCCATTATTGGAAGATATATTTTGCCTAAAATTATTATGAAAAAACTAAAACAATTAAAACCTGGTCAAGGTTGTGAAATACATATTACAGATGCCATTAGACAATTAATAAATGACGGTGAAAAATTTTATGGAAATATATTTACAGGTAAATATTTAGATTGCGGCACATTAAGTGGATATATAAATTCATCAATAGAAATCTCAAAGGTAAGTAAAAAATGAAAATTTGTATGATAGGCACAGGATACGTTGGTCTTGTAAGTGGAACATGCTTTGCTGACATAGGACACACCGTTTATTGTGTAGATAACGATAAAGCACAGATAGAAAAATTAAATTATGGAGAATCTCCTATTTATGAACCTGGCTTAGAGGAACTTATTAAAGAAAATTCTCAAGCAAAAAGGTTATTTTTTACCTCAAGCCTTTCAGAAGGTGTAAATAAATCCGACATTATTTTTATATGTGTTGGTACTCCTACAAAAAAAAATTCTATGTCAATTGATTTAAGCTATGTTTTCAAAGCTGCAAAAGACATAGCTAAATTATCAAAAAAAAAGAAAATTATAGTTACAAAATCCACTACGCCAGTTGGTACAGGTGATTTGTTAGAAAAAATATTTAAAAATAAAAAAAAATTTACAGTTATTTCAAATCCAGAATTTTTAAGAGAAGGTGAAGCCATAAGAGATTTTCGTTTTCCAGATAGAATAATTATTGGTTCAAATTCTTCTCATTCATTTGACATAATGAGAAATCTTTATTTACCATTGATAAATAAAGGTGCTAAATTTTTTACAACAAGTCGACGAGGGGCAGAATTAATTAAGTACGCATCTAATGCTTTTTTAGCTACTAAAATTACTTTTATTAATGAAATTGCTAATCTTTGTGAAAAAATAGGAGTTAATGTTGAAGACATTTCTTTAGGAATGGGTTTAGACGTTAGAATAGGTAGTCGTTTTTTAAGAGCAGGTCCTGCTTATGGTGGATCATGCTTTCCAAAAGACACAAAAGGACTTGTATCAATGGGCGATAAGGAAAAAATTAATTTAACAATTGTTAAATCTGTAATTAAATCAAATCAAAGTAGAAAATCTTTACTACTTAGAAGAATAGATAAAATTTTTGGAAAAAATATCAAAAATAAAAAAATTGTTTTTTTAGGTGTAACGTTCAAGCCAAATACAGATGATATGCGTGAGGCAGTAAGTTTATACATGATACCTCATCTTCATAAAAAAAAAGCTATAATCTCTTATTACGATCCAACAGGGGAAAAAAAAGAATTTTTTCGGCTTAAAAATTGTAATTTTTATTCAGATATTCAAGAAGTATGTAAGAATGCGGATCTTATTATTTTACATACTGAGTGGGATGAATTTAAATCTCTCGATTTTAATAAGTTATTAAAACAAAAAAAATTTTCTCTTTATGATTTAAGAAATCTTTACACCGTTGAACAGATGAAAAAAAAGAAGATTAAATATTTTTCTATTGGTAGACCAAACGTTAATTAACTTCAAAAATAGCTTCAATTTCAACAGCAGCACCTAAAGG
>SYDM01000003.1 GCA_005801485.1 Rickettsiales bacterium | reverse complement strand
AAGTCAATTTAAAAAACTAGATGAGATAGATGGTTTTTTAATTGGCGGCGCATCAAAATCTGATGAAAATTTTATTGATATAATAAAGAATTACTATAGATAGACATCATGGAAAGCATTTTACTTACAATAAATATTATTTTGGCTGTATTGTTAGTGGTTGTAATTTTACTTCAAAGATCAGAAGGAGGAGCACTAGGCCTGGGAGTTTCACAAGATAATTTCACATCCTCAAGATCTGCAGGAGACTTTCTTACTAAGTTCACATCAATACTAGCTTTTTTTTTCATTATAACCAGTATCGCTTTAGTATCGATATCACGCGTAGAGATAAAAGAAATACAATCAGTAATTGACCTAGAAAAACAAAAAGAAGAAAATAAAAATCTCCCACAGATTCCCGCAAGTCAAAAATAAACTTTGTTTTTAAAATAAAAGTCGTTATACTATTCTTCCATGGCGCGATATATATTCGTAACCGGCGGCGTGGTTTCATCCCTAGGCAAAGGTTTAACATCGGCATCTCTTGCTTCATTGCTTCAATTACGTGGGTACAAAGTTAGAATTAGAAAATTAGACCCATATTTGAATGTTGATCCAGGAACAATGAATCCGTTTGAACACGGAGAAGTATTTGTAACCGATGATGGCGCAGAAACAGATTTAGACCTTGGACACTATGAAAGATTTACTGATAACCCATCTACCAAAGAAGATAATATTACCACGGGTCAAATTTACAAAGATATTATTGATAAAGAGAGAAGAGGAGAATACTTAGGTAGCACAGTTCAAATAATTCCTCACGTTACAAATCATATAAAAAAATTTATTTCTAACAAAATTTCTAATGAAGATTTTGTAATTTGCGAGATAGGAGGCACAGTTGGTGACATTGAAAGTCTCCCATTTTTAGAAGCGATTAGACAATTTTCAAATGAAGACGGAAAAAATAAAAGCTTATTTATTCATCTTACATTAGTCCCATATATAAGCGCATCTGGAGAACTTAAAACAAAACCCACTCAACATTCTGTTAAAGAATTAAGAAGCATAGGTATACAACCTGATATTATTATTTGTAGATCAGAAAAAAATATTCCCAAAGAAGAAAAAAGAAAAATTTCTTTATTTTGTAATGTTGAACCAGAACACGTTATCCAATCTGTAGATGTCAAATCTATTTACGAAGTTCCTATTAAATATGACGAAGAAAAATTAGATAAAAAAATTCTTAATATTTTTGGACTTAAAGAAAAAAATAAAGCTAACTTAAAAATATGGAAAGATATTGTTTCAAAAATAAATTCAAAAAGAAAAAAAATTGCTATTGCTATTGTTGGCAAATATGTAGATCTTAAAGATGCCTATAAATCTTTAGATGAAGCTTTGATCCACGGATCATTAAGCAATGATGTGGATCTCAATCCAGAATGGATTGACTCTAATAAAATAAATAAAAACAATGTAAATAAAATTTTAAAAAATTATAGTGCCATACTTATACCGGGTGGTTTTGGATCAAGAGGAACTGAAGGCAAAATAAAAGCTATAGCTTATGCACGAAAATATAAAGTTCCTTTCTTTGGAATTTGTTTTGGTATGCAAATGGCAATCATAGAGTCAGCAAGAAATATATTAGGTATTAAAAATGCTACTTCTAGTGAATTTGGCAATAGTGGAACTCATGTAGTAGGATTAATGAGTGAGTGGGCTAAGGGAAAAACTATTTTAAAGGGAAGTGAAAAAAATTTAGGTGGAACTATGAGATTAGGTTCGTATAAAGCTAAATTAAAAAAAAATTCTTTGATAAGTAGAATATACAAATCAACCACCATTAATGAAAGACATAGACACAGATACGAAGTTGATAAAAATTTAAAATCTAGATTAGAAAAAAAAGGGTTTATTTTTTCAGGACTTTCACCAGACGGATTGTTGCCAGAGACTATCGAGTTCGAAAATCACCCATGGTTTATTGGTGTACAATTTCATCCTGAATTTAAATCTAGACCTTTTGCACCACATCCACTATTCTCATCTTTTATTAAAGCCGCAAAAAATAACTCAGAAAAAAATAATGACTAACCATAAAGTAAAATGTGCTAATTTTGAAATAGCAAATAATCGTCCGTTTACTTTAATTGCTGGACCATGCCAACTTGAAAGCGAGCAACATGCTTTAGAGGTTTCTCATGAATTAAAAAAAATTACTTCAGATTTAAAAATTAATTTAATTTATAAAACTTCTTTTGATAAAGCTAACAGGACAAGTTTAAAAGGTAAAAGAGGAATTGGTTTTGAAAAATCTCTTTCTATATTTGATAAGATTAGAAAAAAAGTTGGTGTACCAGTTTTAACCGATGTTCATACAGCCGAACAATGTTCAATAGTTGCAAAGCATGTAGATGTTTTACAGATACCTGCTTTTTTATGCAGACAAACTGATTTGTTAGTAGCTGCAGCTAAAACTGGAAAAATTGTTAATGTTAAAAAAGGTCAGTTTTTAGCTCCTTGGGACATGATTAATGTAATAAAAAAACTAGAAGACTCAGGAAATAAAAATATTTTACTGACCGAACGTGGTGCAAGTTTTGGATATAATACACTTGTTACAGATATGAGAGCTTTGCCTATAATGGCGAAGTTTGGTTATCCTATTGTTTTTGACGCAACTCATTCCGTTCAGCAACCAGGTGGTATGGGAGAAAAAAGTGGAGGCCAAAGAGAATTTGTTCCTTATTTATCTAGAGCGGCAATTGCAGTTGGTATTGGTGCGGTGTTTATGGAAACACATGAAGATCCAGACAACGCTCCATCAGATGGTCCTAACATGATTCCTTTAAGCGAAATAAAAGCTTTGTTAAAGCAATTGGTCTCAATCGATAAATTGATTAAGAACTAATAAATGACAAAAATCACAAAGTTGATAGGCAGACAAGTCTTTGACAGCAGGGGCAATCCAACTGTCGAAGCAGAAGTTTTTTTAAATAATAAAATTAAAGCATCTGCTATTGTACCTTCAGGAGCATCAACAGGCGCATTTGAAGCATTTGAATTAAGAGATAATAATAAGAATTATTTTTTAGGAAAAAGTGTTTTAAATGCAGTTAATAATATAAATACTATTATTAATAAAAGTTTAAAAAGCACAGATTTAGGAAATCAAAAAAAAATTGATCAAATTTTACTAGACCTTGACGGGACCGATAATAAGAAAAAATTAGGAGCCAATGCTTTACTCGCAGTATCTTTAGCTGTTGCAAAAGCAGAAGCAATTTCAAAAAAAAAAGAATTGTATCAACATCTAGGTAAAAAATTTATTATACCAAAACCATTAATGAATATTATCAATGGAGGTGCTCACGCAGATAATAATTTAAAAATTCAAGAGTTTATGATCAGACCTGATTCAGCTAAAAATTTTATGGATGCTATTGAAAAATGTTTTTTAGTTATTCAAAACTTAAAAAAAATTCTTCAATCAAAAAATTTATTAACAAATGTAGGTGATGAAGGTGGCTTTGCTCCATCTATTAACTCCAATGAGGAAGCTCTTGATCTTATTATTGATGCCATAAATAAATCTAAATTAAAACCAGGTGTAGATATCAATATTTGTTTAGATGTTGCAGCCAATGAATTGATTAATAAAGAAGGCAACTATATATTAAATTCCTCTGATCATCTTTCAGTTGATGAAAGCATTCTTTATTACAAAGAGTTAGTTTCAAAATACCCCATTAAATCTATCGAGGATCCATTTGCTGAAGACGACTGGAGAGCATGGTCAAAACTTACAAAAGAAATTGGTAAAAATATTCAAATTGTAGGTGATGATTTGTTTGTAACTAATGTTAAAAGATTAAAAAAAGGAATTAAAGAAAAGTCAGCTAACTCCATATTAATAAAAGTAAATCAAATCGGAACCTTGACTGAAACTTTAGATGTAATTGATCTTGCTAAAAAAAATAATTTTAGTACAATTATTTCTCATAGATCTGGTGATACCGAAGATACTTTTATTGCTGATTTGGCAGTTGCTACTCAATCAACTCAAATTAAAACAGGTTCTTTAGCAAGATCTGAAAGAGTGGCTAAATACAATAGGTTATTGAGAATTGAAGAACAGCTTGGAAAATCTTCTAAAATAGCTAAAATCTAAATATGAAAATTTTAGAAATTCTTAAATCAAAAAAAATATTTTTCTTTCAAGTTTTTTTCACCTTATATATTGGCATTAATCTCATTGGTGGAGAACGAGGATTGATCTCTTATTTTGAAAAGAACGCATATGAAAAAAAACTTTTAAATAAAAAGATAGAATTAGAAAGCGAATTAGTGTCTGTAGAGCACAAAAACAAATTGCTATCTGAAAATATTGATCTAGATTATTTAGATACTCTTTATCGTTCAAAATTTAAATTTGGCACTAAAGATGAAATTTTAATTAAACTAAAATAATGAAACCAAGACATCCTGAAAAAGTAAAAAATATTGAAAGTCCACTAAAAAAAAAACCAGAGTGGATTAGATCTAAGATTACTAATAGTAAAATATTTTTTCAGACCAAAGAAATAGTAAACAAAAATAAGTTAAATACTGTTTGTCAGGAAGCTAATTGTCCAAATATAACTGAGTGTTGGAGCAAAAAACATGCAACTTTTATGATTATGGGAGATATCTGCACAAGAGGTTGTGCTTTTTGCGATGTTAAAACAGGAAAACCTTTTGCGTTAGATCCCTTAGAACCTTTCAGGGTATCTAAAGCTGTTAATGAATTACAATTAAATCATGTGGTAATCACATCTGTTGATAGAGATGATCTAGAAGATGGAGGAGCAAATCATTTTAAAGAAGTTATTTCAGAGGTTAAAAAAAATAATCCAAATACAACAATTGAAGTTTTAACTCCAGATTTTTTAAAAAAAAAAAATGCATATGAGAAAGTTTTAGAAGGAAATCCTGATGTTTTTAATCATAATATAGAAACTGTTCCTAGTTTGTATTTAAAAGTTAGACCTGGCTCTCGTTATTTTACCTCTGTGGAACTTCTTAAATCCGCTAAAATAAAAAAACCAAATATTTTTACTAAATCAGGAATTATGGTTGGCTTGGGTGAAAAAAAAGATGAAATAATTCAAGTAATGGATGATTTGAGAATTGCCGATGTAGATTTTTTAACAATTGGTCAATATCTTCAGCCTTCAACTAAACATTTTCCTTTAGATAGATATTTACATCCAGATGAGTTTGAAGAATTTAAAAATATTGCAATTTCAAAAGGTTTTTTGCTTGTTTCCTCATCACCATTAACAAGATCCTCTTATCACGCAGATACAGATTTTAAGATTCTAAAAGAAGCTAGAGAAAATTCTTTAGGATGTCAGCAGCTTCAATAAAAAAAATTTTTTTTTGTAGCAAAAAAAATTTAATCGAAATGGTTTTAGATATCGAACAATATCCTCAATTTGTTCCCTGGTGTTTGAATGGTAAAATACATAAAAAGAAAGAGTCAGAAGATTTTATTGAAATAAAGGCTGACCTCAAAGTTGGTAAAAAATTTATAAATGAGACTTATTCTAGTCTAGTTTTGTATTCTAAAAAAAAAGATTTAATAACTGTGACTGATATTAAAGGGCCTTTAAAATATCTTAAAAATGAGTGGAAATTCAGAGAAATCAACAAAAAAACTGAACTAGATTTTAGTATAGATTTTGAATTAAAAAATAATTTTTTAAACGTTATTATGAAAAATTATTTTAATTTTGGAATAGATAAAATTACTGATGCCTTTGAACAAAGAGCTCTTAAGCTTTTCAAATAAAATTTCTAATAAGTTCAAAAGATTTTTTTACAGAATTTATTCTAATCTTTTCTCTATTATTACTTTTAAAAAAAAACTCTTCAATTTTAGTTTTATTACCTTTTTTTATTCCTATATAAACCAGACCTACGGGTTTTAATTTTGATCCACCTTTAGGGCCAGCGATTCCAGTGATTGCTATATTTAATTTTGTTTTTGATATTTTTGATAAATTATTAACCATAGTCTTACAGCATTGTTTACTAACAGAACCATATTTACTTATTATTTTTGAAGAAACTTTGAGGAATTTAATTTTTGCTTGATTTGAATAAGTTACGATTCCAAATTTAAAAACCTTTGAAGCACCATCAACACTAGTTAAAGCTTGTGCAAGCATACCGCCAGTACATGATTCAGCAACAGATATGTTTATTTTTTTATTTTTAAGTAAATTAATTATTTTTTTTACCTCTTTAAACATAATTTTTAAACATGAGAATTATTAAAAATACTAATACCGAAAAAATACCTGCAATTATGTCATCTAAAATTACACCAAATCCATTCTTCATATATTTGTCAATTATATTTATGGGATAAGGTTT
>SYDM01000108.1 GCA_005801485.1 Rickettsiales bacterium | reverse complement strand
TCGATTTATAAACGTTTAAATGAATTTGAAGATGCTATTAGTTTTAATAAAAAGGTTAAATTCAAAACTAAAAGAGCTTAAGAGTGGAAATATTTCTTAAGTTACTAGATGTTATAATACCCGTTTTTTCTTTAATTGGGGTAGGGTATTATATAGGTAGAAAAGAACCTAAATTTGATACATCGTTTATTACTAAATTCGCTGCCAATTTCGGCTCACCCGCACTAGCTTTCTACGCTATTACCTCAACAGGGATTAGTCTCAATCTATTCGTTGACTATTTTTTTTATACTATGTTAGCGGTTTCATGCTTTGCCGTAATAGGAGTAATTTTACTTATCATTCAAAAAAGAGATTTTGTAAGCGAATTACCTCCATTGCTTCTACCTAACTGTGGAAATATGGGCTTGCCTATATGTTTATTTGCTTATGGAAAGACAGGGATGGGCATTGCATCAGCAATATCTGCTTTAATTATAATGTCACATTTCACTATTGGAATTTTTTTAGCAAGTAAAAAAATATCTTTCAAAGTGCTTTTGAAAAGTGCTCCAGTTTTTGGAGTTATTATAGCTGTAGGTTTTTTGTACTTTGAGATCCAACCGCCCAAATTCCTTGAAAATACTGCTCTTTTATTAGCTTATTGTACAATAACATTAATTTTAATGTCTCTTGGAATAGCACTTACAAAGTTAAAAGTTATTTCTTTAACTAATGCAATTGTTTCTTCTTTTGCAAGGCTGGTCTTAGGTCCATTAGTCGGTTTATTTTTAATTTATTTTTTTGAATTAAAAGATTTTGCAGCAGGAGTTTTGTTTATTCAATGTTCTATGCCAAGTGCAATTTTAACTTATTTAGTTGGTTCTATGTACTCTAATAAAACAGTGGTAAATAATATCGCTAGCACAATAGTTGTTTCTACCATAGCTTCTTTTTTTACAATTCCAATTATTGTTTTTATTGCACTTAAGTTTTTTAATTAATTATCAATAAAAAGTTTATTTTTAAAATCTTCTTCAATATATATTTTTATTATATCATCAAACGTTTTTTCAGCCTTAAAACCTAATTCAATTGATCTCTTTGTTTCTAAATTTTTAGCCCAAGATCCAACTATTCTTTCTATTTTAGGATCTAATTTTTGCTTTATTAGTTTAGTAATATTTTTTCCCGCAATTCTTTTCAAAGAATCTATTTGTTCCTGAACAGTTGCTGATAAACCAGGCATGTTTAGGGTAATTCTATTATTAAGCTTTTTGGTATCAATTTCCGCCGCATGAATTAAAAAATTGATTGCCGATCTTGGTGATGCGAACCAGTGTCTGACTTTTGTACTTACCGGCAAGATTGCTTCAACTCCATTAAGTGGTTCTCTAATTATTCCTGAAAAAAAACCTGATGCAGCTAAATTTGGTTTGCCCGGTCTTACACAAATTGTTGGCAACCTTATTGATATGCCATCAATTATTGTTTTTCTGGAATAATCGCTTAATAAAAGCTCTGAGACTACTTTTTGATTTCCATATGATGTTAAAGGCGTTGTAAAAAATTCATCATTAATTTTATTAGGAAAGGGCGCACCAAAAACTGCAATTGAACTTGTAAAAACTAATTTTGGACGATAGCCATTTCCAATAGATCTAATATTTTCAAAGAGATCCCAAGTCGCTTTAGTGTTTATATCCCATCCTAGATCAAATTCTGCTTCAGCTTGTCCTGAAACAATAGCAGAAAGGTGAAATATAACGTCGGGTTTACTGATAATAAGGGCTTTTATTAACCTGTTATTAAGAAGGTTTCCTTTTTTTGCAGTAATCTTGATATTTTCCGCTTTTTGGATTTGAGTTTTATTAACATCAAATAGTTCTATTTCTTTAATTTCTTCACCTTTTAGTTTTCCTAAGTCTATTAGTTTACTTAATAGTTTCTGGCCAAGCATACCAGCTGACCCTATTATCAATACCTTCATTTTCAGATTTTATTTTATTATTTCTCTTAAACAAAATTTTTTTTTAAAAAGAAGTAAATAGTATTGACATAAATATTAAAGTTTTACATTAATTAAATAGTTTATATTATTGTATTTATTCAGTTTTTTTTATGTAAAAAATTAATATATTTATATTAAAAAAAAGATATTTTTGATAAAATGTAATATAAATCGATTTAAGATCGACCTAAAAAGAGATTTAGTATTAAAATTGACTAATTTGTTGAGTTTTTAAGCATTAATATTTACGATTTTTATCACATGTCTCATTATCAATGATTTTAGATCATTTAAAAACAACTTATTGAATAGAAATTATAGTTATAATTCAAAAATGGCTAATTTATTGAGTTTTTTTGAGTTATAATAACTATGATTATCAATGATTTTAGACTGTTTAAAAGTATTGTCTATACTAGATTCTAGAGCTATGCTTTAAATGAATATGCCCTTTAAACGAGCAAAGATGCCTATTTTTTTTAGATTAACGTGAATGTAGTGCAACTATCCGATGTATAAGTAAAAATACAGAGTAGGTGACTTAAATTTAGCTTAAACCCTTGTAATATAACAATTCTAGAAGTTTATACCCTCTTTTTTTAAGAGCAATTTCTTTGTAAGTATTCCTCCCTTGCCTGAATACCCTCCAATTTTTCCGTCGGATCTAATCACTCTGTGACAGGGTATTCTAGGTGAATAGGGGTTTTTGCCGATAGCATTAGCAACAGCACGTACTGCAAGTGGCTTTCCTATGCCTTTAGCCATCTGAAGGTAATTTTTAACTGATCCTTTAGGTATTTTCTTTAGGTAGTTCCAAACTTTTAACTGAAATTTAGTCCCTTTTAATCTCATTTTCATTTCATTTAAAAAATAATTTTTTTAATCTACGAAAAATAACAATAAATACAAGAAACCAACCTGCAATACTAATAAAACTTAACCAGCTTTCAGATATTGAAAATTTATTAAATAAACTAAACATGGGCTCCATTCTAAAAAAAATAATTAACCAGCAAATTATAAAGGAATATCCAATGCTTCTAACAATTATCAAAATTTTTTATTTATATTTGTCTTCTTAAACTATTAATTCTTTCTTGGATTACAACTCTTTATTATTGACAACTATTTAATGATAATGTAATTTCCGATAATTAATGGTTATCGGAAAATTATATGAATGAACTAGTAAATGACATTAAAAGCTTAGAATTAGAAACTCTTAAAAACT
>SYDM01000025.1 GCA_005801485.1 Rickettsiales bacterium | reverse complement strand
GCTAATTATTTCCATGCTTTAAGAAGGCAGATGCACAGAGATTTTAGAAAACCTTTGATAGTAATGACACCTAAATCTCTGTTAAGACACAAACAATGCGTTTCTTTTTTAGATGATTTCACCAAAAAAAATTCTTTCCATAGAGTTCTGTCAGATCGTGCGTACACAAAAGAGTTTGGGTTAATTAAATTAAAAGAAGATCACAAAATTAAGAAAGTAGTTATTTGTTCTGGAAAAATTTATTTTGATTTAATTGATGCTAGAGAAAAAGCTAAAAATGATGAAGTTGTTTTTATTCGTTTGGAGCAAATTTATCCTTTTCCATTAAAAAGATTAGCACAAGAGTTAAAGAGATATCCAAAGAATGCCGATTTTTATTGGTGTCAAGAGGAACCACAAAATATGGGTGCTTGGAATACTGTAAAAAGTTATATCGATAGAACACTTGAAATTATCAATTACATTAAAAAAAATGTTGAATACATTGGAAGAAGATCTTCTGCTTCTACAGCGACAGGAAATCTCAATAAACACCTTGCGCAACAAAAAGAAATATTAGAAAAGATCGTTGGAAAAGTTAATTAATGTCTAATCAAATATTAGTACCTGTTCTTGGAGAGTCTGTAACTGAAGCCACAGTTGCTAAGTGGCTAAAAAATGAGGGAGACAAAGTAATTGTTGATGAAGCAATTGTTGAACTAGAAACAGACAAAGTAAACGTTGAGGTTCCTGCTCCTTCAAGCGGAATTTTAGAAAAAATTTCTATTAAAGAAGGTCAAACTGTAAATGTTGGCACATTACTAGGAACAATGCGGAGTTTAACTAGTTCAAACATGAGTGTAATAGCAGAAGAAAAAAAATATTCTCCACCTTTTAAAAACTTAGAAATAGTTAAAGAAATTAAAATTCCAAAAAAAGAAAATATTTTAATTAATGAAGAACCTTTAGTTTTAACTGAAATAGAAGAAGAAAAAAAAATATCAAAAGCTAAAGTTGTAAATTTTTTTTCTCCAGCCGCAAGAAAGATGGCAACCGAGTCAAAAATAGATTTAAATGAAATTAAAGGCTCAGGTAAAAACGGAATTATTTTAAAAGAAGATCTTCTAAGCTTAATGGGTTCAGTGCCTCAAACATCAGAACGAAAAACAACTCACGGACCAGAAGAAAGAATTAAAATGACCAGATTAAGAATAACTATAGCTAAGAGACTTAAAGAAGCACAAGACAACGCAGCTATTTTAACTACTTTTAATGAAGTAGATATGAATGCAGTTATTTTAATGAGAAATGAGTATAAAGAAGAGTTTCAAAAAAAATATTCAGCAAAATTAGGTTTTATGTCTTTTTTTGTAAAAGCATGTGTAGTTGGACTCAAAAACTACCCTGTTATAAATGCAGAAATACAAGGCGATGAGATAGTTTATAAAAATTATTACAATATAAGTATAGCTGTAGGAACTGAAAGGGGATTAGTCGTACCCGTTATTAGAAACGCAGATGAGATGTCTTTTGCAGATATAGAAAAAAATATTATTTTATTAAGTGAAAAAGCAAGAAATGGAAAAATAGTTATTGACGATCTTCAAGATGGTACTTTTACGATTACTAACGGAGGTATCTATGGATCAATGTTATCAACTCCGATTTTAAATCCTCCGCAATCTGCTGTTTTGGGAATGCATAATATTGTTGAGAGACCAATAGTCATTAACAAAAGTGTTGTTGTCAGGCCTATAATGTATTTAGCACTTTCTTATGATCATAGAATTATTGATGGAAAAGGAGCAGTTTCATTTTTAAAAATTGTTAAAGATTGTGTTGAAGATCCTCGAAGATTATTTTTAAACTTATAGTCATGGATATGGAGAATAATTTTGATGTAATTGTGATTGGCGGAGGGCCGGGAGGATATGTTTGTGCTATTCGCGCAGCTCAATTAGGTTTAAAAACAGCATGTATCGAGTCGCGAGACACGCTTGGCGGAACTTGTCTTAATGTAGGGTGCATACCATCTAAAAGCCTTTTAAATTTATCTGACTCTTTTCATAAAGCTCAAAAAAATTTTAACTCTCAAGGAATAGAATTTGCAAACTTAAAACTTAATTTAGATAAAATGATGTCAAATAAGAATAAATCAGTTCAAGTTTTAACCAAAGGAATTGAGTTCTTATTTAAAAAAAATAACGTAACTTATATCAAAGGAAAAGGAGTTTTGTTTTCAGATCATGATGTTGTGGTTTATCAAGCAGAAAAAAAAACATCTTTTAAAGCTAAAAATATAGTAATTGCAACAGGATCAGTGCCCACATCACTTCCTGGCATAGAAATAGATGAAAAAAACATTATTTCTTCTACAGGCGCTCTTGAACTTAAAGAGGTCCCTAAAAAATTTGTTGTTATAGGCGGTGGTTATATAGGATTAGAAATGGGATCTGTTTGGTCGCGTTTAGGTTCAGAGGTAACGGTATTAGAATATTTAGATCATATTACTCCAGGTATGGATAATGAAATTTCTTCTGAATTTTTAAAAATTTTAACTAAACAAGGTATTAAATTTAAATTAAATTCTCAAGTAACCTCAGCTAGCAATAAAGATAATCAAGTCGAAATTAATTTTACAAACATTCAAAGCTCAAAACAAGAAAATATTCTAGCAGATAAAGTTCTGGTTGCTGTAGGTAGAAAACCTTATACCGAAGGATTAAATTTAACTAAAATTGGAATCAAAAAAGATGCAAAAGGAAAAATAGAAGTAAATCATAAATTACAAACCTCAATAAATAATGTTTATGCTATTGGAGACGTTATCAAAGGCCCTATGCTCGCACACAAAGCTGAAGAAGAAGGAATTGCAGTTGCAGAAATTATAGCAGGTCAAGCAGGTCACGTTAATTATGATATAATTCCAGGCGTTATTTATACTTCACCAGAAGTTGCAGCTGTTGGCAAAACAGAAGAACAGCTTAAACAAGAAAACATAAGTTATAAAGTTGGAAAATTTCCGTTTCTTGCAAACTCAAGAGCTAAAGTAAATAATGAAACTGATGGTTTTGTTAAAATACTAGCAGACAGTAAGACGGACAGAGTTTTAGGAGTTCATATGATTGGCCCACATACTGGCGATATGATAGCTGAGATGGCTTTAGCTATGGAATTTAGTGCAAGTGCAGAGGATATCGCAAGAACATGTCATGCTCACCCGACTCATACTGAGGCAGTAAAAGAAGCAGCTTTGGCAGTTGGTAAAAGAGCAATTCATTTTTAATTGATATAATATCAATTCGATCTTTTAAAATGAAAATTCCTGTTTTACTGCCAAAAATTTTTAATTTTCCATTTACCTACGACTCTGGTTCTATAAAAAATTTAATGCCAGGAGATTTAGTTATTGTCCCATTTGGTAAAAATGAGGAAATTGGCCTAGTTTGGGACAGAATTCAACCATCAAAAAAAGATTTTAAAATAAAAAAAATAAAAGAAAAAATAAATAATTTTAAAATTAATAAAAAACTAATTAGCTTTATTAATTGGTTTTCTGCATACAACTTAGTTCCAAAAGGTATGGTGCTTAAAATGTCACTTGGAGATAAGAAAAATGCAACTAATATTGAAGATTATATTCCAAAAAAGTTAAACAATAAATTTAAGTTTATTTTAAATAAGGAGCAAAAAAAAAGCCTTCAAGATCTTAGAAATTTTGGAAATATATTTAATGTATCTTTGCTCCAAGGAGTTACAGGTTCTGGAAAAACTCTTGTTTATTTTGAAAGAGTAAGAGAAATTTTGGTCTCTGGTAGACAAGCGTTGATATTACTGCCTGAAATATTTCTAACAAATCAATTTAAAGACAGATTTGAGGAATTTTTTGGTTTTATTCCTGCAATCTGGCATTCAAAAATTGGAATTAAAAATAAGAGAGGAATATGGCAAGGCGTAGCTAATGGTAATTTAAATTTAGTCATTGGCGCCAGGTCCTCTTTGTTGCTACCTTTTAAAAATTTAGGACTCATTGTATTAGACGAAGAACATGATCCTTCATATAAGCAAGATGAAGGAATTATCTATCACGCTCGTGATATGGCTATCGCTAGGGCCTCAATAGAGAATATTCCTATTCATTTAGTTTCTGCAGTCCCTTCGTTAGAAACCTACAACAATATAAAAATAAAGAAATATAACCACACAAAACTAACTAACCGTTATAGTAATTTTTCATTGCCTGATACTAAAGTAATTAATTTAGAAAATGCTTCACTTAAAAGCGACCAGTTTATCGCCGAGGAAACTTTAGAATTAGTAAAAAATTTTTTAGATAAAAAAGAACAAGTTTTATTTTTCTTGAATAGAAGAGGGTATGCTCCTTTTTTAATTTGTAAAAAATGTGGTTTTAAACATTTATGCCCAAATTGTTCTGTATATTTAACTTATCATAAATCAAT
>SYDM01000024.1 GCA_005801485.1 Rickettsiales bacterium | reverse complement strand
GGAATTTGTTCAATTTCATCCTACAGGAATTTATGGTGTTGGTACTTTAATAACAGAAGGTGTTAGAGGTGAAGGTGGGTTTTTAGTTAATAGTGAAGGCGAAAGATTCATGGAGAGATATGCGCCAAACACAAAAGATCTAGCTTCCAGAGACGTTGTAAGCAGATCAATGGAAATTGAAATCAATGAAGGCCGCGGAGCAGGAAAGAATAAAGATCATATATATTTACATCTAGATCATTTAGATCAAAAAGTAATCAACGAAAGATTACCAGGAATAGCAGAAGCAGCAAAAACTTTTGCGAACATAGATGTATCTAAACAACCAATACCCGTCGTTCCTACGGTGCATTATAACATGGGGGGAATTCCAACTAATTATAAAGCAGAAGTTCTAACTCTTAATGGCTCAGAAAAAATTGTAACAGGTTTAATGGCCATAGGAGAAGCAGCATGTGTTTCTGTTCATGGTGCGAATAGATTAGGTTCAAACTCATTAATTGACCTTGTGGTTTTTGGAAGGGCAGCAGCCAAAAGAGCAACTGAACTTTTAAAGCCAAATATGCCACATGGAGAAGTTTCTCAAAGCGAAACAGATAAATGCTTAGATAGATTTGATATAATAAGAAATTCAAAAGGAACAAATAAAACTGTCGAACTAAGATCTTCAATGCAAAAAACTATGCAAACTAAATGTGCTGTTTTTAGAACAGAGAAAACATTAAAAGAAGGGATAAATGAAATTAGAAAGCCTTTAGAAGGCATGAAGGATCTATCAGTAACTGATAAATCTTTAATATTTAATACAGATTTAGTTGAGACGTTAGAATTTAGTAATTTAATTAGTCAAGCTCTAACGACTATGGAATCAGCTTATAACCGAAAAGAAAGCAGAGGAGCTCATGCGAGAGAAGATTTCACGAAACGTGATGATAAAAATTTTATGAAACACACTTTAGCTTGGCAAGATGGTGAAAAAGTGACAATAAAATATAGAGATGTTCATGCTCGAACACTTACTAGTGATGTTCAATACTTTCCACCTAAAGAGAGAGTTTATTAAATGGTTCAATTAAATTTGCCACAAAATTCTAAAATTCTTAAAGGCAAATACTATAAAGATAAAATAAACTCTTCTAATTTAAAAATAGTAAATATTTACAGATGGAACCCATCTGACGGTAACAATCCCAGAATTGATACTTTTGAGGTTGACATGGATAATTGTGGACCAAAAGTTTTAGATATTTTATTTAAAATTAAAAATGAAATTGACTCAACATTAACTTTTAGAAGATCCTGTGCTCATGGTGTTTGTGGATCGTGTGCAATGAATGTTGATGGAGTAAATACTTTGTCATGTATTAAATCTCATACTGATATAAAGGGTGAATTAAACATATATCCTCTACCTCATTTAAAAGTAATTAAAGATCTAATTGGAGATTTGACAGGATTATATAAACAATACGAGTCTATTCAACCTTGGTTAAAGACAACTCAAACCGGTCAAGAAAAACAAGAAATATTACAGTCAAAAAGCGACAGATCAAAACTCGATGGCTATTATGAGTGTATACTTTGTGCGTGCTGTTCTACTTCATGTCCAAGTTACTGGTGGAACGGAGATAAATATTTAGGTCCAGCTGTATTACTTCAAGCTTATAGATGGATCAACGATAGTAGAGATGAAGAAAAAAAAGAAAGGCTAAAGAAAGTTGCTGATGAACTAAAACTTTATAGATGTCATACTATTATGAATTGCACAGACTCATGCCCAAAAGGCTTGAATCCCGCAAAAGCAATTGGATCAATTAAAAAAATGCTTGCAACAAGCTAAAAGCTTAATTATTGCAGTATTGCTATGAACACTATCGTCCACTTTGTAAACGGAAAAAAATTTTCCGGTATATCTAAAAGAACTTCTAAGGTTTTTAATCCAGCTACAGGCGAACATATCGCTGAAGTAAAACTAGCTTCAGTTCAAGATATAGATATAGCCGTTCAAGCAGCAAAGAAAGCTTTTCTTAATTGGTCAAATAAACCACCTCTTCAAAGAGCAAGAATAATGTTTAAATTTAAAGAGTTAATTGAAAAAAATTCTGATGAGTTAACTAAAATTATTGTCTCAGAACACGGCAAAGTTTTTGATGATGCTAAAGGTTCATTAACTAGAGGTTTAGAAGTAGTTGAATTCGCGTGTGGTATTCCGCAATTACTAAAAGGTGAGTTTACTGAAAATGTTGGTACAGATGTAGATAGTTGGTCATTAAGACAACCTTTAGGAGTTTGTGCAGGAATCACCCCGTTCAACTTTCCCGCGATGGTACCAATGTGGATGTTTCCTATTGCAATAGCTTGTGGAAATACTTTTATTTTAAAACCATCAGAAAAAGATCCATCTTGTTCAATTAAACTAGCCGAGCTTTTAACAGAAGCCGGGTTACCAGAAGGAGTATTTAATGTGGTCAATGGCGATAAAGAAGCAGTTGATGCAATAATAAATAATAAAGATATATCTGCTGTAAGCTTTGTTGGATCAACACCGATTGCTAAATATATTTACGAAAATTGTGCCAAAAACGAAAAACGAGTCCAAGCTTTAGGTGGAGCTAAAAATCATGCAGTAGTTATGCCTGATTGTGATTTAGAGCAAGCAGTAAACTGTTTAATGGGTGCCGCATATGGTTCTGCTGGAGAAAGATGTATGGCTCAATCAGTTGCAGTAGCTGTTGGAGATATTGGAGACAAACTAGTTCAATCCTTAGCTAAAAAAGTAGTGTCATTAAAAGTAGGCCCTGGAATGGATAAAACATCAGAAATGGGACCATTAGTTAACAAAGAACATTTAGAAAAAGTTAAAGGCTACGTTGATCTTGGAGTTAAAGAAGGAGCAAAATTAGTTGTAGATGGAAGAAATCTAAAATTACAAGGATACGAAAATGGTTATTATATAGGCGGATGTTTATTTGACCATGTTAAAAAAGACATGAGAATTTATAAAGAAGAAATATTTGGACCAGTACTTTCAGTCGTAAGAGCTAAAAATTTTGAAGAAGCTTTAAAATTAGTTAATGACCATGAATTTGGAAACGGTGTTGCTATATTTACAAGAGATGGTGATACAGGTAGAAATTTTGCAAGCAAAGTTCAAATAGGAATGGTAGGCATAAACATACCAATTCCTGTCCCAATGGCTTTCCATAGCTTTGGTGGATGGAAAAGATCTTTATTTGGAGATCAGCACATGCACGGCCCAGAAGGAGTAAGATTTTACACTAAATTAAAAACTATAACTTCTAGATGGCCTTCAGGATTAAGATCTGACCCTGAATTTATTATGCCAACAATGAAATAAGAAGAAATATTATGAAAAAAAAAATTTCATTAATAGGAGCTGGTCAAATTGGAGGAACTCTTGCACATTTAATAGCCTTAAAAGAACTTGCTGATATTGTCCTATTTGATGTTGCTGAAGGTATAGCTAAAGGAAAAGCTTTAGATATTGCTCAGTCTTCTTCAGTAGATGGGTTTAACGTAAATATCATAGGCACTAGTAATTATGAAGATACGAAGAATTCAGATGTAATTATTATTACTGCTGGCTTACCTAGAAAACCAGGCATGAATAGAGATGATCTTCTTGGAATTAATTTAAAAATCATAAAGCAAGTTGCAGATGGAATAAAAAATGCTTCTCCAAATGCATTTGTCATATGCATAACTAATCCATTAGACGTGATTGTAATGGCATTACAAAAATATTCAGGTCTTCCAAAAAACATGGTTGTAGGGATGGCAGGAATACTCGACACCTCTCGATTTAAATATTTTTTATCTCAAGAACTCAAAACGCCCGTAAGCAAGATTAAATCTTTAGTATTAGGCGGTCACGGAGATACGATGGTATCAATGATTAATCAAACAACAGTTGATGGAAAACCGGTTTTAGATTTAGTTAAAGAAGGTAAGTTAAAAAAAGATGTACTAGATAGAATTGTTACAAGAACAAAAAATGGTGGTGCAGAAATTGTTAAATTACTAAAAAAAGGTTCAGCTTTTTATGCTCCAGCAGCTTCAGGAGTAGAAATGGCTGAAAGTTATTTAAAAGATTTAAAGAAACAACTTCCTTGTGCTGCATATTTAGATGGAGAGTATGGCTGTAAGGGGTTCTATGCAGGTGTTCCAGTTGTAATTGGCAAAAATGGAATTGAAAAAATTGTTGAAATAAATTTAAGTGCTGAGGAAAAAAAAAATTTTGAACATTCAATAAACGCAGTTAAAGAATTGTTAGATGCTGCAAAAACAATTGACTCTGAATTAAATTAATTTTTTTCTAAGACAATTTTATAAGCTAAAGAAAATATGCTTGGAGCAATGAAGCATAAAAATTTATCAAATAAAATTAAGATTTTTAGAAAAAATAAATTTAATGGAATATAAAAAGTTTTAGAAGTAACTCCACCAGAATTAAGAAACAAAGTACATTCGCACAATTTTTTATATTTAATTTTAAATTTTTTTTCTAAAAAATTTGAAAAGTTTTTTTTATCACTAAAAATTAAATATGGTATAGCACTATTTCCAGACCAAAGATCATCGGCATATGTAGCAGGATCATTTCGATTCCAAACATTTTTAGTAAAATCAAATCCCTCATGTCGCATTAAAATTAAAATTATCTGTAAAATAACAGAGCAATGAGCATCAAATATAATTAATCTGCCACCCTTTTTTAAAATTCTATACATCTCTTCAAAAAATTTTATTGGAAAAGGAAGATGATGGATCATATTTGAAGAAATTACAAAATCAAACTCATTATCTTTAAAATTTGTATTTTGTGCATCAATGTTTTTAAAATCTAGATGATCATGGTCTGCAAAATCACTAATTTTAAAATTTTTACATTTAATAAATTTTTTCGAAAATCCAGCAGCAGCACCAACTTCTATTCCAACATCCTCGGTCTTAATGTATTTATTCATCCAATCAAATCTTTCTTTTAATAAAACGTAAAGATTTTTATTAATATCAAACTGTTCTATGGATGATTTAACATCACCCTCATTTTTCATTCTATTTTCTGAGTGATTAAATTTAATTTTCTTTTTTATTTTTAACATATAGATTTTTATTAATTTATATTGATAATAAAAAATCATGAAAAATTTTTCTTTAAAAATAAAACTAATTAGCTACTCTTTATTAGCAATATTTGCATTTTATATAAATTATTATTTTGCCAATAAAGGTCTTTATCCCATAGATACATTTAGTTTTTTTGATAGTGGTTATTTAATCACAAAAGGATATCATCCTATTAAAGATTTTTGGATTATATCTGGGTTATTTGTTGATTATTCACAAGCATTATTTTTTTTACTTTTCGGAGCTAATTGGAATGCATATGTGTTTCATGCCTCAATCGTAAATGCTAGTTTAAGTATTTTTTTTCTTTTTTTTTTAAATAATTTTAATAAAAATTTTTACTTAAATTTAATTTTAAGTATAAGTTTGTCAATTTTATGCTACCCAGTTTCAGGTACACCATTTCCCTATCAGCATTCATACATAATTAGCTTATTTTCAATAATGTTTTTTTATCTAGCGGTAAAAAAAGAAGAGAAAAAATATTGGGTTTTTTTACCAATTTCAATGTTCCTTTCTTTTTTTAGCATGCAGTTACCTTCTGGTTTGATTAATATTCAAATTTTTATATTTATGATTTTATATTTTATTATAAATAACAAAAAATTTTTAATTTTTTTTTTTATTGGAGTGACAATATCAATTTTAATTTTGCTTATATACTTCTTAATTGTAAAAGTTGATATTAGAGATTTTCTAATACAAATATTTTTATTCCCTATGACAATCGGTGAAGGTAGAATAGTTGGAACACCCGAAGCTTTTGAATCAGCAAAATTATTAAATAGATTTACGATTAGAGGTGTTTTAGGTCATTTTAAATTTATTAATTTATTTCTTTTAGCAAATATAATTTTATTATTTATATATTTAAAAAAAAAAATAATTTTAAATGAAATAATTTTAAATTTATTTATTTTATTTTGTGGAATTAGCTTTATATTTCATCAACTTATTACAGCTAATCAAACTTTCATATTTTCTCTTATACCCATATTATGTGGCTTCATATTAATTCAACTCAACGAAATAGAGATAAGAAATAAATATAAAATAAAGTTGTTTTTAGTAATTTTAATTATATTTGTAACTATTAAATATAACGAAGTTTACAATATAAAAAGAAAATTTATGGATTTACAAAATATTAATTTACAAAATGCCATAAGTGCAAAAAACTTAAATGAGAAGTTTAATAATTTGAAATGGATTACACCATTCTATTTTAGTAAAAACCCCTCCGAAGAATTGACTCTATTAAAAGATGCAGTTGTCTATATTTCAAATTTTGATAATGAAAATTATGCTCTAATAACTCATTACCAATTATTTTCAATATTACTAGAAAAGCAGATATATATCTTTAATAGATGGTATTTTTCCAATAATAATACTTTTCCATCCAGTAAACAAAATAAGTATTATGAATTTTATAATAAAAAAATTAATGAAATAATTGTTAAAAAAAAAATAAAAAAGATATTTATTGTTGAATCCCATCCTGGTGAATTTAATTTTATTAATTTTAATGATTTAATAAAAGATAAGTGTTTTAGTAAGGAGTATATTAATAAAATGTTATATTTTATTAATATATCCGATTGCAAATAAAATTTAAGACTTTAATTTTTTCAAAATTTATCAAAAAATTTTTTTTACAAAAAAGATTTAAATAAAAATTTGATAGATTAAATAATATTAAAAAAGTTAAAATAAAAAAAAAGAGCAAAGGAATTAGTTCATAAACTTTGTAAAAAGTTAATACCAGCATGTAAAATGTAGATGAAAGTAAAATTCGAAACCTTAAAACTGAAAAAACTCTCATAGCATGATAAATCAGTCCATAAAAATTCATTTTAGAGTCTCCTGAAAATCTTTTTTTTCTATTCATAGTTATTTCAATTAAATTTTTTAAGTTTATAGATAAGGTTGGTGGAAATGCATTCCACAAATTTGGATCTAATAAAATTCTATTGACATCATTGTAGGAAATCAGACTATAATTACCATACCTAATATCTTTAAAGGAAAAAAATTTTATTAAAATATTATAAATTTCATATAAAACTTTAAACCATAATACTTCTTTTCTCTGTCCTCGTTTAGATACAACGCTACAATTATTATTTAATTTTGATTTAAAAATCATTTCGACTATCCCATTTGGATTGTCCTGACCATCAGAGTCAATAATGATTACTTGATATTTTCTCTTATAAAATTTATTTATAAATTTTAAACCAATGGCTATAGCCCTTTGACTGCCAACATTCTTATGAAGTTTAATTATTCTTAAATAATTTATTGAAGGTAACTTAAAATTATTAAAATTAATAATTTCGTTTGAAAAATCATCTATAATTATTAAATCAAATTTCATATTTAATTTTTTTGAAAAAATTAAATTAATTTTATTATTAAGTTTATCTAAGTTTTGCCAATCTTTATAAACAGGCATTAAAATTAAAGTTTTAAGATTCATTAAGTCTACTTTTAAATTTTATGATACTATTATCAATATATATAATAATGAATATTCACGAACATCAAGCAAAAGAAATTCTTAAAGAATTTGGTGCACCAGTTTCTAAAGGTGTAGTAATTTTTTTCTTAGATGAAATAGATATAAAATTTAATGAATTCAAATCAAATCAATTCGTACTGAAAGCACAAATTCATGCTGGTGGAAGAGGTAAAGGCGGAGGTGTAAAACTACTTAAGAGTCTAGAGGAGTTGAAAAATCAAGCTAAAATTATGTTTGGAATGAAGTTAATTACCCATCAAACTGGACCTGAGGGTAAAGAAGTAAAAAGATTGTACATTGAAGAAGCATCAGACATATTAAAAGAATTTTACCTATCATGCTTAATCGATAGAGGTAGTTCTAAAATTACTTTTATTAGTAGCACTGAGGGTGGGATGGATATTGAGAAGGTAGCCTCACAAACTCCAGAAAAAATAATAAAGACCAAAGTAGATTTGAAAAATGATATTGAAATAGATGAAATTGAAAAAATAATAAACCCCTTTAATTTTAATATAGAACAAAAAAAAATTGCACAAAAATTAATTAAAGCGCTTTATAAAATTCTCATTACGAAAGACGCAACGTTAATTGAGATTAATCCTTTAATTGTAACCAAAGATCAAAAAGTTGTTTGCTTGGATGCAAAAATGAATTTTGATGATAATGCAATCTTTAGGCAGCCAGACATTTTAAAGTTAAGAGACTTAAATGAAGAGGACCCAGCAGAAATTGAAGCAAGTAAACATGATCTTGCCTATATTAAATTGAATGGATCAATTGGATGCATGGTTAATGGCGCTGGTTTGGCAATGGCTACAATGGATATAATTAAACTGTATGGTGGGGAACCCGCAAATTTTCTAGATGTGGGTGGTGGAGCATCAAAAGAAAAAGTATCATCAGCTTTTAAATTAATTTTATCTGATAAAAACGTTAAAGGAATATTGATCAATATATTTGGAGGCATTATGCGTTGTGATGTCATTGCCCAAGGTGTATTGGAAGCTGCAAAAGAAACAAACTTAAATGTACCTTTAGTTGTTAGATTAGCAGGAACAAATTTTCAAGAAGGAAAAGATATTTTAGATAAATCGGGGTTAAAAATATTATCAGCATCTGATTTGAATGATGCGGCAAAAAAAATCGTAGAGGCAATTAAATAAATGTCAGTTCTAGTCAACAAAAGTACAAAAGTTATCTGTCAGGGATTTACTGGTACTCACGGAACTTTTCATTCTGAGCAAGCTTTAAAATATGGAACTAAGTTAGTAGGAGGAGTTACTCCAAAAAAAGGAGGTCAAAAACATTTAGGGCTTCCTGTTTTTGACACCGTAAAAGATGCAAAAAAAAATACAGGTGCTAAAGCTACAATGATTTTTGTTCCTCCAAAATTTGCAGCCGCTGCGATTATTGAAGCCATAGATGCTAAGATCGAATTAATTGTTTGTATTACAGAAGGAATACCAATCATTGACATGATTAATGTTAAACAAATTTTAAGTAAAAGTAAAAGTCGCTTAATAGGACCTAACTGTCCTGGTATAATCACTCCTGATGAGTGTAAAATTGGTATCATGCCAGGTAGCATTCATAAAAAAGGATCTGTTGGAATAGTTTCTAGATCTGGAACTTTAACGTACGAGGCTGTTGCTCAGACTACAGCTAACGGTATGGGTCAATCTACTTGCATTGGTATTGGCGGGGACCCAATTAATGGAACAAACTTTATTGATTGCCTTGACCTTTTTTTAAAAGATAAAGAGACTAAATCAATTGTTATGATTGGCGAAATAGGAGGTTCTGCAGAAGAAGAAGCTGCAGAGTTTATAAAGAAATCAAAAATAAAAAAGCCAATGGTTGGTTTTATTGCAGGCCTTACTGCGCCACCAGGAAGAAGAATGGGGCACGCAGGTGCAATTATATCTAATGGTAAAGGCGGAGCAGAAGATAAGATTGAAATGATGAAATCTGCAGGAATAACAATCTCTAAATCCCCAGCAGATATTGGTAAGACACTACTTGAAAAACTAAATAGTTAATAAAAAAAAATATATGTTATTATAAGAAATTAAAATGTCATCATCTCAAGACAATAACATATTTAAAAAAACTTCCTTTTTATCTGGCAATAATTCTATTTTTATAGAAGAGTATTATTCCGACTATCTAAGCAATCCAAATAAATTACCTGAAGGCTGGAAGGAATTTTTCGATGGACTGAAAGAAAATGAG
>SYDM01000023.1 GCA_005801485.1 Rickettsiales bacterium | reverse complement strand
GTTATTTTTAAAAAAAAATATGAAAATTATATAAATTTAATACAAGAAAATTTAGTCAAAAAAAAAGAAATTTCTTTTCTTCACTCAGGTCATACTGGAGATATAATAAATGTTTTACCAATCTTAAAAGAGTTATCTAAAACTCATAAATGTAATCTTTATATTCAATTAGAATTTCCTTTACCTGCAAACAAACATTACCCGGATCATCCTGCTGGCCAGTTTTTTATGAATAAAAATATTTATAATATGCTTTATCCTCTATTAAAGAAACAAAGCTATATAAGTCTGGTAGATATTTTTACTAATCAAAATATTGATATTAACTTTGATTTAATTAGAGAGTTACCCATCAGCCTTGCATTTGACAGCATGAAATATGGTACACACATATCTGGCATACAACCTAATTTAGCAGAAATTTTTTTAGAAGCCGATGATCACACTAAATTAAGAAATAAGGTTATAATTTTAAGATCATTGAGATATCAAAATCATTTTATAAATTATTTTTTTTTAAACAAATTTGAAGATATTTACTTTGTGGGAACTTTTAATGAATATAAAAATTTAAAAGAAACTGTTAAGAATTTAAAATTTTATGAATGTAAAGATTTTTTAGAATTGGCAGAAATAATAAAATCTTGTAAATTATTTATAGGAAACAGCTCTCTCGGATTTACTATAGCTGAAGGTTTTAAAATACCAAGACTTCTCGAGGCGTCACCTTGGCATCCATCACAACAAGTCCACGGTCAAAATGGTTATGATTTTTTATTCCAACCCCATTTCGAAAAATTTTTTAAACTTTTGTATAATAAATAAGTGATTAGATTAAAATCTGAGATAATTTATTATACTAAAAAATTAAATTCTACCAATTTATCAGCTTTAAGATCTGGAAATATTTCAGTTAGAATCAAAGAAAAAAATGTAGATGGATTTTATATAACCCCATCTGGCATGAAATATTCTTCCCTGAAACCTAATGATATCGTCTTTGTTTCACTAAAAGGTCGATTCGATAAAAAAAAAGGAATTCCTTCATCAGAATGGAGATTCCATCAGGATATTTATGTAAATAAAAAAGATGCAAAAGCAATTGTTCATGCCCATTCAACTTGCGCTGCAGCAGTCTCATCTCATCAAAAAAATATTCCTGCTTTTCATTACATGGTAGCTGTTGCTGGCGGAGAAGACATAAAATGTAGTAAATATGCGACTTTTGGAACAAGAAAATTATCAAAAAATATTTTATTAGCTTTAAAAAATAGATCAGCATGTTTGATTTCGAATCATGGACAGATTGCGTTTGGAGAAAATTTAAAAAAAACTTTTGAGCTTGCGCAAGAGATAGAAAATATTTGCCTTCAATATATAAATGCCCTAAGAATAGGTGTACCTAAAATACTTTCTAAAAAAGAAATACAAATAGTTTTAGGAAAAATGAAAAATTATAAAAGGAAATAGTTTTTTATGTTTAAATTTGGTGAACACATAACTTTAGACTTTCTAGGTGTAAAGAAAGTATATCCAAAGTCTTTTTACGAAAAAATAATTTATAAAATTGCAAAAGCAGCCAAAGTAGAAATTTTAAATTTTAGTAGTCACGAATTTGAACCTCAAGGCTTTACTTTAGTTGCTCTATTATCAGAAAGTCACTTTAGTTTTCATACTTTTCCTGAAAGAGGCGTAATTAGTTTCGATTTCTTTACCTGCGGAAAAGTTCATCCTAAAATAGCTTTAAAAATACTCAAAGAAAAAATTGATCATGAAAGAATAGTCGTGAATAGTTTTGAAAGAAGCAGCGTTAGTTTATATGACGATATTTATTCAACACCTGGCAAAAAAAAATATTATGTAGTTAACAGTGTCTTAGAAACGTATACATCTAAAGCTGGGCAATTTGTTGAGATTATGAATTTAGAAGAGTTTGGCAATGCTTTATTTATTGATCATGAAATTCAAGTAGCGGAAAAAGATGAAAAAATTTATAGTTCAACATTTTTTAAATCAAGTTACGATTTAAGTAAGAAGAACTCTAATGTAGCTATTATAGGCGGTGGAGACGGCGGTGTTGCAAGAGAATGTTTAGAAAACAATTCTAATTATATTGATTGGTATGAGCTCGATCCTGAAGTAGTAGAGTCATCTTACAAACACTTACCTAAAATTTGTTCGAAAGTAAAAAAAAGCAATAGTGTTAATACATTTTGGGGAGATGCATTTGAGAGCATCAAGTCTGTAGAAGACTCTAAGTATGATAAAATTTTTGTTGATCTTAATGATGATCAATACTGCATAGATCTTGCTAAAAAAAACATGAAAAGTTTACAAAGAATTTTGAAACCAGGCGGTATAATTACCGCCCAAGTTGGTAGCAAGGAAAAAAAAACTAAACAAGTTGAAAGCTGGTGTAAAGTTTTAGAAAAAAGTTTTGGCAACTATACTATTTCAGATGTACATATCCCTAGTTTTGATTGTAACTGGAACTTTGCATCCTCTATACTAAAATAAAAATTTAATTTTATTTTTTGTATGTTTAAAGTCGCTTGTATACAAATTTGCTCAGGCAATGATATTTTAAAAAATATAAGTATTTCTAAAAAATTAATCTTAAAATCCATAAAGCAAAAGTCTGATTTTATTATCACTCCTGAAACTTCTTCATTATTTGGCTTAAATAAAAAACAATTACTTAAATCAGCAACTTCAATGAATAAAGATATTTATTTAAAAGAGATTAGAGAAATAGCAAAAAAATATAAAAAATGGATTTTAACTTGCATTATTATAAAAGAAAAAAATAAAATCAGAAATAGATCAGTATTAATTAATTCTAAAGGTTTTATTGAAACTTATTATGATAAAATACATATGTTCGACACCTTACTAAGTAAAAAAGAAAAATATTTAGAGTCTAGAATTTTTACTTCTGGTAAATCCTTAAAAACAGCTAATCTTCCCTGGGGAAGATTGGGCCTAACCATTTGTTATGATTTAAGGTTTCCAAATATGTTTAGAAAATTAGCACAAAAAGGTTCAATATTTATTTCAGTTCCTTCAGCATTTACTGAAACTACCGGTAAAAGACATTGGCACAGTTTGCTTAAAGCTAGAGCTATAGAAAATTTTTCTTATATCTTTGCACCTGCACAACACGGGAGTCATTGGAATAAAAGAAATACTTATGGTCATTCTTTAATTATTTCACCAGATGGAAAAATTTTAAAAGAATTAAAAAAAGGAACCGGAGTTATCACAGCAAATATTGATCCAAGAACTTCAGCGGATCTTAGGAAAAGAATTCCTAGTCTAAAAAGTAATTAAAAGTGAGATTTAGCCTCTTTTATATTTGACCCTAAAATATTATTAATTTTAAATTTAATTTTTGCTCGTTCATCGTTATTTTTGTAGACGTTTCTAGCTAATTCGATAAATTTTTCATCAAACTTATTATTTTTTTCAGCCAATCTCTTTTTATTTTCTATATTCCAAAGTTTAAGGTTAATAGATTTTAAATTATTAATTAATGGTCGAATTTTAGATGAGTTGGGAATAAATTTTTTAAATGTAATTCTTAAAGATGATAATTCTTTTTCTATATCTTTAAGCTTTTTTATATCATTAATTTTTGCTTTTTTTATTTCTAATATTGTCATTTTATCAATGAGTTCCCCAGCTGATATTTCAGCCAATATTTTGTCTAATTTATTATTCATAGTGATTTTTTTGAATATACTATAAATATAATTTTATGCAGTTAAAATAATGTCGAATATATTAATTATAAAACATGGTTCTCTTGGTGATTTAATTCAGGCCAATGGAGCGATTGAGGATATAAAAAAATCTTTTAAAAAATCAAATGTTGTTCTTTTAACTTCATATTCCTACTTTGATTTTATGAGCAAATGTCCTTATGTTGATGAGGTTATAGTGGACAAAAGATTGCCGCGATGGAATTTGATTTATCTTTATAAATTAAAAAAAAAATTATCTTCTTATAATTTTACGCACGTATTTGATCTGCAAAATTCAAGCAGAACAAATTTTTATAGTAAATATTTTGTCAATTCTGCAAAGTGGTCCTCAACCAAGACCATTTTAGAATCAAATCAATTAAAATCAGATTTTGATGAAACGCCCATTTTAAAAAGAATGCAGACTCAGCTAAAAAAAAGTGGAATTAAAACTGAAAATGTTAAAAAATCTAATCTTAATTGGGCAGTTTTAAATATAAAACATATTACAAAACTTTATTTAGATAAAAAATATATTTTAATCTTTCCTTTTTGCTCATCAAAATTAATTATTAAGAAATGGCCTTATTATTCTATTTTAGTTTCTCAACTTAAATCTAATTATGGAAATAAATACGATATCGCTGTAGCTCCGGGTCCAAAAGAAATTGAAGAATCTAAATTATTAAACGCAAAAGTAATTTTAAATGAAGGAAAGTCACTAAGAATAGATGAGCTTATTAGTTTAATAAAAGATGCTAGTTTTATAATATCAAATGATACTGGTCCTGCGCATATTTGTACCCATATGAATAAACCAGGATTAGTTTTGTTTGGTAGCCACACTTCAGCTCACAAAGTAAGTATAGAGTCAGAAAAATTTAAAGCCATATCAGTTAAAGATTTGAATTTGCTTAAGAGTGAGACTGTAATGAAAGAGATTAAAAAAGTATTAAATTAAATCTAAATATTGTTTAATAATATTTTCCCATTTAAATTTTTTCGAGTATTCCTTAGCTTGTAAACCCAGAACTTTATATTGATCATTTTTAAAAAACTTTAAAATAGTCTCATAAATAGAGTTTAAATCATTGCCATCGCATAAATATCCCGTTCGCCCTTCTTCAATTGCATCTGACTGGCCCCCATCTTTACCTCCTATAGAAGCTTTTCCATAACTTCCCGCCTCAATAAATGAGATACCAAAACCCTCAATTGATTTTTTGTAGATTACCGAGGGCATTAAAAATAAGTCAGATTCATTAATTAGAGCTATTTTTAAATTTTCATCTGTTCTAGGCAAAAATGTAACATAATTTTCAATTTTTAACTGTTCTCTAAGTGCCTCAAGATTACTTTTTTCATTTCCATCACCTAAACAAACATATTTAATATTTGGATAAGTGGGTATTAAATTTTTTATGGTCATCAATATATTTTGATGACTTTTTCTTTTATCTAATCTAGCAACAGTAATAATTTTTGGAAATGAAGAGCTGAAAATGTCTTTTGCTTTTGATTTATTTTCTTCATTTATTGAAACTGGATAATTTGTACCTGGATGAATTACATGAATTTTATTTTTTTCTAGCCCTAGACTTATACCTAGCTCTTTCGTGTATTTTGAGTTGGCAATAATAAATTTAGCTTTTTTAAAAGCTTTATTCATTCTTGTGTTCAAGGAACTATCAAGTGGATGATTAATTTCTTTAGAATGAATTAGGCAGAAATTAGGACAACTATCTAAAAGTTTGACATCAATATGTTCAATGCTTTTCCAATGATCAAAAAAAATAGCCCTAACTTTGTTATTTCTCAAATATTCATTAGCAGTATATGCTTTTCTATATTTTCTAAAAATTTTAAAGCCGCTAATTCTATGTATTTCTAATTTTGAATTTAAATCATAATCTTTATCATTTAGAAACTCGTCAGCAAAAACTTTTACTGGTCCATGATTTATTAAACTTTTTGATAAGCCCTCCATTAAGCTTTGTATGCCTCCAATATCAGGTGGAAAATTTCGAGTGATTACAACAAACATTAATAAGTTTTGTTCTTGGATTAATATTATAAATATTTTACTATCAAATTACAGCAATTATATGATTTACGATTTTGAAAATAATAAGCCAACACTTCATAAAGATTCCTGGGTAGCCAGTAATGCAGTCTTAATTGGAAAAGTTATCTTAAAAAAAAATGCTAATGTTTGGTTTAATGTAGTTCTTAGAGGTGATATCGAACCTATAACAATTGGGGAAGGCTCGAATGTTCAAGATGGCAGTGTGTTTCATACCGATCCAAATTGTCCTTTAACTTTAGGCAAAGGGGTTACCGTTGGTCATATGGTAATGCTTCATGGCTGTCTAATTGATGATGATACTTTAATTGGAATTGGAAGCACTATTTTAAATAAAACTAAAATTGGAAAAAATTGTATTATAGGTGCTCATACATTAATTACAGAAAATAAAATTATTCCAGATCGATCTTTGGTCTTAGGTAGTCCTGGCAAAGTGATTAGGCAAGTAACGGATAAAGAAATTGAAGAAATAAAAGAAAACGCCAAACATTATGTTGAAAATTATAAACGTTATAAAAATATTTAAGGTACTAGCCAAGTGTATTTCGAACCATGAGCGTAATCTAAAAAAGCTCTTCTGTGTCCTTTAGCAGCTAAATATAACCATTCGATACTTTTAATTTTACATTGAATAACTGTAAAGTTTTTATAGCCTTTTTCGCTTTGTTCTTTTGTGAATTCAAAATTATCTAATTCAGGTTTTAGTCCAGATGTTGGAGCATCAGATTCTGTTCCTGGCCCATTCTCTACAAGATAGCACTTTCTACTGATATGTTGAGTCTTTAACCAAGATTCTTTTGTAATTTTATTGTTGTAATTAATTACACACTTTACCTTTACTCTTAATTGAATTTTTTCTTCCTTGTCATAGAAAAGCATAGAAGCATTCTTATTTTTTTTCAATTTTTTAATTTTATCTGATCTAATATCACTATGGAATCGGAGTAATTTATTTTGTTGATCAGCTTTTCTAATAACCACAATTCTTCCATCAAAATTAGTTTGATTACCACAAATAAATACAGGTATTCTAAAAGGTAAATTTCTATTAGTTACCGCATCATTTAGCATGAGCCAAATTTTTTTTTCTATTTCTTGGAAATTTTCGTAGTAACTTACTGCAGTTGTCACTGATTATTTTTTTTCTTAAGCAAAGCAATTAAACTTGAGCTATCCCAACGGTTGCCACCCATTTTTTGAATTTCTCCGTAGTAACCATCAATTAAAGTTGTAATTGGCAATACAGAACCATTTCTTTTTGCTTCCTCCATTGCAATTTTCAAGTCTTTTCTCATCCAATCTACGGCAAAGCCATAATCAAATTTATCAGCAACCATCGTTTTAGATCTATTTTCCATTTGCCAAGATTGAGCAGCCCCTTTTGATATAGTTTCAATTACATTATCAATATTTAATCCTGCATTAATTCCAAAATTTAATGCTTCAGCTAAACCTTGAACAGTCCCAGCAATACACATCTGGTTCATCATTTTAGTAAGTTGTCCACTTCCAGGACCACCTAATAGTTTTGCTTTTTGACTATAACAAGCAATAATTGGTTCAGCTTTTTTAAAAGCATCTGCATCACCACCCAACATCACAGTTAATTTTCCGCTCTCGGCACCAGACTGACCGCCTGAAACAGGCCCATCTAAAAAATGAAATCCTTTATTTTTAGCTTCTTTATAAAGTTCTCTAGCAACTAATGCAGAAGCTGTAGTGTTGTCGACGTAAATACAGTTTTTTTTGGCAGTTTCAAATAAACCATCCTTGCCAATTGTTACCGATCTAAGATCATCATCGTTTCCAACGCAAGTAAAAATAAAATCTGAGTCTTTTGC
>SYDM01000022.1 GCA_005801485.1 Rickettsiales bacterium | reverse complement strand
TTTCTTCTTTTTTAAGAAAACCAGTAGTTCCAATAACTACTTTTTTTTTTAGTCTTAATGCGATTTTAAGTATATCCAAAGTACATTTGGGTTGAGTAAAATCGATAATGACATTTGCTTTTTTAAAAGCAGTCTCGCTATTAAGTTCAGGCTTTATTCTATTTATTTTTCTATTAATTACCCTTGCCTCTGTAAGAGCAACTAATTTGAATGTTTTATTTTTCTTGCTAGATAAGATGAGTTGTCGACCCATTCTTCCCATACAACCAGTAATTGCTAAATTAATTTTTTTCATCAATTAGATCCCCAAAACTTTTTTGCCTTATCAAAAAATGTTTTTATAGAAGGACTTATTTTTGTATTTTCTATCTCTTTAAATTCTTCTAGAAGCTCTTTTTGCCTTTTATTTAATGATACAGGAATCTCTGGAATAATTCTAATATATAAATCTCCATAAGAACTTTTTCGCAAAATTGGCATTCCTTTATCTTTCAATCTTAATTGTTTTCCGTATTGTGTTCCTTCTGGAATTTTAACTTTAACTTTACTGCCATCAATACAAGGAACTTCTAAAGCTGTTCCAAGAGCAGCATCTGCAAAAGTAATTGGTAATTCAAAAAATAAATTTTCTTCAGATCTTTTAAAAAGGTTATGATTTTTTACTGAAATAAATAAATAAAAATCTCCACTACCTCCACTTTTTGAGCCGGCCTCACCTTTGCCTGATAGTCTTATTCTTGTTCCATCATCAACTCCTTTAGGAATTTTTACTGAAACATTTTCATTGCTTTGAACTTTTCCGTTACCTCTGCAGGCTGAGCATGCTTTACCAATTTTTTCACCATACCCATCACATTGTGGGCAGGTTTGCTGAACTGTAAAGAAACCTTGATTGGATCTAATTTTACCTTTACCGTTGCAATAATCGCAAACAATTGGTTTTGAGCCTGGTTCTGCACCATTACCTTTGCAGCTACCGCATTTTTTGTAAGTTGTGTATTGTATTTTTTTTTCTAAACCGTTGTAAGCCTCTTCAAGCGTAATGCTTAAATCATAACGTAAGTCATTTCCTCTACTTGCAGATGATCTTCTACCTGATCCCCGCGATGAGCTTCCTGTAAAATCTCCAAAAAAATCTTCAAAAACATCTGAAAAGGAGGAAGTATCAAAACCGCCAAATCCGCCAAATCCTTGGCCACCACCACTTTCAAAAGCGGAATGTCCAAATTGATCGTAGTTTACTTTTTTTTTATCGTCCGACAGTACACTATATGCTTCACTGGCTTCTTTAAATTTTTCTTCAGCTGCTTTGTCGCCAGGATTTTTATCTGGATGATATTTAAATGCTGTTGTTCGGTAAGCTTTTTTAATTTCGTCTTTAGAAGATGATTTACTTACTCCTAAGATATCGTAATAGTCTCGCTTAGCCACAAAAAGTTGCTCCCTTTTTTATCTTATCTTAGGCGCTTTTTTCTTTATCGTCTTTTACGTCTTCAAAATCTGCATCAACTACATTTTCTTTTTCATCTTTTTTAGTCTGTTGTTCACCAGATTTTGCTGGTTCATCTTTTTGCTGACTTTTATAAACCGCTTCACCTAATTTCATAGAAACTTGAATTAAATCTTGAGTTTTCTTTTTAACTTCTTCAATATTAGTTCCTTTAAGAACATTTCTTAAATCTGAGATACCTGTCTCAATAGCTTTTTTTTCATCTTCGGAAATTTTATCACCATGTTCTTTTAAACTTTTTTCTGTCGAAAAAAGAATACTATCAGCTTGATTTCTTGCATCCACAGCTTCTCTTTTCTTTTTATCTTCTTCTTTGTTAGCCTCAGCTTCTTTGACCATTTTTTGGATTTCTTCATCTGTTAAGCCACCTGAAGCTTGAATTTGTATTTTTTGTTCTTTGCCCGTCCCTTTATCTTTTGCTGAAACGCTTACGATTCCATTAGCATCAATATCAAAAGTAACTTCAATTTGTGGAGTTCCTCTTGGTGCTGGCGGAATACCAATTAGTTCAAAATTTCCTAACATTTTATTATCAGAGGCCATTTCTCTCTCACCTTGTAAAACTCTTATTGATACCGCAGGCTGATTATCTTCTGCAGTTGAAAACACTTGGCTTTTTTTAGTTGGAATAGTTGTATTTTTTTCAATTAGTTTTGTTGAAACACCACCTAAAGTTTCAATACCTAATGATAAAGGTGTAACGTCCAATAATAAAACATCTTTCACATCACCCTGAAGCACACCGGCTTGTATAGCAGCGCCTAGAGCAACCACTTCATCCGGGTTAACACTTTTGTTAGGTTCTTTTCCAAAAAAATTTTTAACTGTTTCAACTACTTTTGGCATTCTTGTCATACCACCAACCAAAACTACTTCGTTTATTTCGGCTGCAGAAAAACCAGAGTCTTTGAGTGCAGTTTTGCAAGGAGCCAATGTTCTTTCAATCAATTTTTCAACCAAAGCCTCTAATTTTGCTCTAGTAAATTTTAAATTGATATGTTTTGGGCCGGTCTTATCAGCCGTAATAAAAGGTAAATTAATTTCTGTTTGTGTTGCAGAGGACAATTCTATTTTAGCTTTTTCAGAAGCCTCTTTTAATCTTTGTAAAGCAAGCTTGTCTGTTCTTAAATCTATACCGTTATCTTTTTTAAACTCATTAATTAAGTAAGTAACAATTTCATCATCAAAGTCTTCTCCTCCTAAAAACGTGTCACCATTTGTAGATTTTACCTCAAAAACACCATCTCCAATTTCTAGGATAGATACATCAAATGTTCCCCCACCTAAATCATATACAGCTATTTTTTTTCCGCTTTTTTTATCTAGACCATAAGCTAAAGCTGCAGCAGTTGGTTCATTTATAATTCTTAAAACTTCTAGGCCGGCAATTTTACCAGCATCTTTTGTAGCTTGTCTTTGTGCGTCATTAAAATAAGCAGGCACTGTTATTACTGCTTTAGTAACTTCTTGACCTAAATATTTCTCAGCAGTTTCTTTCATTTTTTGTAAAACGAATGCTGCAATCTGTGAAGGAGAATATTTTTCTTTTTTTGCCTCAATCCAAGCTTCTCCTTTTTCAGATTTGACTATTTTGAAGGGAACTTTGTTAATATCTTTTTTAACTGTGTTATCTTCAAAATTTCTACCAATTAATCTTTTAGCAGCAAAGATAGTGTCTTCTGCATTTGTAACAGCTTGTCTTTTTGCAGCTTGACCTACTAATTTTTCATTATTTTCTAAGAAAGCAACAACAGATGGAGTTGTTCTAGCTCCTTCAGAATTTTCCAAAACTTTTGCTTGTGAACCTTCCATGATAGCAACACACGAATTAGTGGTTCCAAGATCTATTCCTATTATTCTACTCATTATTTACGTCCTTTGTGTAAGGTATATGGGTGTTTTTTATTTACCTACAAGTCTTAAATTTTGCTTTTTTCCTCTTTTTCTTCACTCTTATTTGATTTTTTTTTGGCTGTAGCCACGTATGAAGGTCTTAAAAGTCTATCTTTATAAAAATAACCAGTTTGTATTTCTTGTAATATTGTTCCAGGACTTGCATCCTCGTCTTCTAATTCAAGCATTGCTTGATGGATATTAGGATCAAATTTTTCTTTTATACAGTTTATTTTTTTAATGTTATTTTTTTCAAAAATAGTAATTAAATCTTTTTGTATAATTTCGATATTTTCTAAAAATTTATTTAAATCTTTATTGTCTTTTATACTTTCATCATTTTTAATGGATTGATAAGCTCTTTGTAAATTATCGAGCACTGCTAAAGACTCCCGAGCAAAATTAAAACCTCCGTATTCAAAAGCTTCTCTTGTTTCTTTTTCATATCTTCTTCTTTGATTTTCTGTTTCAGCTAAGGCTCTTAATAGCTTATCTTCAGTTTCTTTAAGTTTATTCTCAACAGACGGTTCACTGACATCTTCAATTTTATTAATTGTTTCGGTTTCATCATTTTTATTAAAATCTTGATTTTCCTCAATTTTATAGTCATTCTCTTTTTCCATAACTGCTATATAGGGCTTTTAAAGTAGATTACTAGAGGAAATGAAAAAAATTAAAGAAATTTTTATAGGAACTCACAATAAGGGAAAAATTAAAGAAATCATTTATTTATTAAATAGAAAACTAAAAAAAATTACACCTTTTGATCTTAATATCAAAAGTCCCAAAGAAACCGGAAATAGTTTTAAAGTCAATTCAGAATTAAAAGCCAAATATTTTTTTAAAAAATCTAAAATGATGACTATATCAGATGATTCAGGTCTTTGTGTAGATTGTTTGAAGGGGCAACCAGGAATTTATTCTGCTCGATGGTCTAAAAAATATGGAAATTTTAATAAAGCAGGAAAAAAAATAATTCA
>SYDM01000021.1 GCA_005801485.1 Rickettsiales bacterium | reverse complement strand
CAAGAGAAGTTGCAAATGCAATTGAAGAAGGAGTTGAATTTATTTGGTTAACAGCACCAAAAAAATTTATTGGAGATAAAACAGTAAAAGAAGTGCAAGTAAATAAGATGAAGTTGGGTTTACCTGATGCGTCTGGAAGAAAAAAACCTGAGGTCGAAGTAAATTCTGAATATAATATCAAAGCTGATCTTGTAATAAAATCTCTAGGTTTTGACCCTGAAAATATTCCTGAATTATTTTCTATTCCTGAACTTTCTGTTTCTCGATGGGGAACGATAAAAATTGACTTAGATACCATGCAAACAAATATCGATGGAGTTTTTGCAGCAGGCGATATCGTAAGGGGAGCCTCTTTAGTTGTTTGGGCAATTAAGGATGGAAGAGATGCCTCAGAAAATATTAATAAATATCTTAAGCAAAAAGCTATAGAAAAAAGCAAAAACAAAGCAGCATAAAATGAATAGCTATAAAAAGTATTTATATAATAAAAAATTTTTACAAGATAACTTAGCTTACGATCCAAGTCATGAACATGATGCTTGCGGTGTTGGTCTAGTAGCTACAACTGATGGAAAAAAATCTAGAAAAATTATTGAATATGGCATAGAGGCACTAAAAGCTGTTTGGCATAGAGGTGCAGTAGATGCTGATGGTAAATCCGGAGATGGCGCAGGAATACAAGTTGAAATCTCACCTGATTTTTTTAAAGATAAAATTTTAGCAACTGGTCACACCCACGATACGTCCAAAAGAATATGCGTTGGCATGATTTTCCTTCCTAAAACAAACTATGGAGACCAAGAAAAGTGCAGAGAAATAATAGAGTCAGTTTTACTTCACGAAAACTTTTATATTTATGGGTGGAGGCAAGTACCAGTTAATCCAAAAGTTTTAGGAAAAACCGCAGATCAAAATAGACCTGAAATAGCTCAAGTACTTTTTAAGAAAAATGAAGAATTAAAAACTAACGACTTAGAGAGAGAATTATTTATTTTAAGAAAAAAAATTGAAAAACTAGCTAGAGAAAATCAATTAAAAGATTTTTATATTTGTTCTTTTAGTTCAAGATCAATTGTTTATAAAGGAATGTTCTTAGCTGAATCAATTAATGATTTTTATCCAGATTTAAATGATAAAAATTTTACTTCAAGATTTGCTATTTTTCATCAAAGATATTCGACTAATACATTTCCTAGTTGGGATCTCGCTCAACCCTTTCGAACTTTAGCACATAATGGCGAAATAAATACTATTAGAGGAAATACTAACTGGATGAAAATTCACGAGCAAGATATGTCAAGTCCACTTTTTAAAAATATTGAAGATCTTAAACCTGTAATTACTCCAGGAACTTCAGACTCTGGCGCATTAGATAATGTTTTTGAATTATTAACTCATTCTGGAAAATTAGCACCACTTATAAAACTTATGATGATACCAGATGCTTGGTCTAAAAGAAGTAAAACTGTTCCAAAAAATCATCAAGATTTATTTAATTTTTTAAACAGTTCTATTGAACCCTGGGATGGCCCTGCAGCTATATGTGCAACTGATGCCAAATGGATTTTAGCAGCAACAGATAGAAATGGCCTTAGACCTTTAAGATATATAATTACTTCAGATAATTTATTTTTTGCTGGCTCAGAGTCTGGAATGATAAAAGTTCCAGAAGAAAGAATTATAAAAAAAGGAAAATTAGGACCTGGTCAAATTATTGCTATAGATTTAAAATTAGGAAAACTTTATAATGATAAAGAAATTAAAGACTATATTGCTAAAGACTATAAAAAATATAATAAGCAAATTATTGATTTAGATAAAAAAATTTCTTCAGAAAAAGAAAAGTCTGAATTTTCAACTGATGAATTAAAAAGAAGGCAATACTTAGCTGGATTAAGTATTGAAGATCTTGAATTAATTTTGCATCCAATGGCCGAGGATGGCAAAGAAGCAGTAGGTTCTATGGGAGACGATACGCCAGTGGCAGTTTTATCTAGTTATTATAGGCCAATCACGCATTATTTTAGACAAAATTTTAGTCAAGTTACCAACCCTCCCATTGACTCATTAAGAGAAAATAAAGTGATGAGTTTAAAAACAAGATTTGGAAATTTAGGAAATATTTTAAATTTTGATAATTTAACCGAAGATAATATTTATGTATTAGAGAGTCCAATTTTAACTAACTCTCAATTTAAAAACTTTAAAAGTATTTTTAAAAAAAAAATTAAAGTTATTGATTGTACGTTTGATGCTAACTTTTCATTAAAAGATAGGATAGAAAAGATTAGAGACGAAGCAGAAATAGCAGTACGTGAGGGATTTAATAACTTAATTTTATCAGATAAAAAAATAAACGAATCTCGAATAAGTATACCTTCAGTTTTAGCTGTCGGTGCCGTTCATTCCTATTTAATTAAATTAGGCTTAAGAGGACATTGTTCAATTAATGTTGAATGTTCAGATACACTTGACACTCATTCTTTTGCAGTTTTGATTGGCGTTGGTGCTACAACAATTAATCCTTATTTAGCTATAGAGAGTATCTATGAGAGAT
>SYDM01000020.1 GCA_005801485.1 Rickettsiales bacterium | reverse complement strand
AATAAAAAATATTTTCAAAAAGCAGTTGATGATGGTTATGGTGAAAATTTTATAAGCGAACTTATAAATAAAAAATAATGATGAAAACGCAATTTGTACCTCTTTATTCTTAATTATTTTTCAACCTAAAGTTTATTGGAAGCATACCGATCTTATTATCGATGCTGTAAATGGTATAGGTGGAATGTTTTCGCTTGATAATGGAACAGGTCGAAGATTTCTCACTAAATCAGAAATTTGTTTGGTCGAAGACAATTAAAAGTAAAAAAAATCATCACTTAGCCTTATAGACATATCAAAAAATATCTGTATTTATTGAAATATGGGTCAGATTTTATTAACCGATGTTAGAAGAAAATTTTTAGATTATTTTAAAAAAAACAATCACCAAATTGTTGAGTCTAGTAATTTAGTTCCAAATAACGATCCAACATTAATGTTTACGAATTCTGGAATGGTTCAATTCAAGAACGTTTTTACCGGTCTTGAAAAGAAGCCATTTAAATTAGCAACCACATCTCAGAAATGTGTACGTGCAGGCGGTAAACATAATGATTTAGAAAATGTTGGATACACTCCAAGACACCATACTTTTTTTGAAATGTTGGGCAATTTCTCTTTTGGAGATTATTTTAAAGAACAAGCAATTGTACATGCTTGGGAATTGTTAACTAAAGATTTTAGTTTGCCTAAGGAAAAATTATTAGTAACCGTTTTTGCTGAAGATAACGATTCTTTTAATTTATGGAAAAAAATTGCAGGATTAAGCGAAAATAAAATAATTAGAATATCAACTTCAGATAATTTTTGGTCAATGGGAGATATAGGCCCATGCGGTCCATGCTCCGAAATATTTTATGATCACGGAGAAAGATTAAAAGGAGGTCCTCCAGGCACGCCCGAGCAAGACGGAGACCGATTCATTGAAATATGGAATCTAGTTTTTATGCAGTACGAGCAAGTCACTAAAGACAAAAAAATTAATTTACCAAAACCATCAGTTGATACAGGTATGGGTTTAGAGAGAATGACTGCAGTTCTTCAAGGCACTCACGATAATTATAGTATCGATCACTTTAAAAAAATAATGAGCGCTTCAGCAGACATTACAAAAATAGCAATCAATGAAAAAACAATTGCTAGTCATAGAGTTATAGCTGATCATTTAAGAGCAAGCAGTTTTTTAATAGCTGAAGGCATTCTTCCTTCCAATGAAGGTCGTGGCTATGTGCTTAGAAGAATTATGAGAAGAGGTATGCGTCATGCCCATACGTTAGGTTGCAAGAATCCTATTTTCTTTAAATTATTTGATACACTTTTAAATGAAATGTCAGGAAGTTATCCTGAATTAAAAAGAGGAAAGGATTTAATTGTAGAAACACTTAAAAACGAGGAAGAAAAGTTTTCATCTTTATTAGAGCGTGGTATTAAAATTTTAGATGAAAATTTAGAAAAAGTTAAAAACAAGGTTTTACCAGGCGAAATTGCCTTTAAACTTTACGATACTTACGGATTTCCATTAGATTTAACTGAAGATATTTTAAGAGGCAAAAATACTACCGTGGATAAAGTTGGCTTTAAAAAATCAATGGAAGAGAGTAAAAAATTAGCTAGAGCTAACTGGAAAGGCTCAGGTGATAAATCTTTAGAGGAAAAATGGTTTAAAGTTAGAGAAGAATTAGATCCAACAGAATTTTTAGGTTATGAATACGATAAAGCTGAAGGTGTCGTTCTAAAAATATCAAAAGAAAATAGTTTTGTTAATGAGGCCAAAGCTGGAGATGAGATTGAATTAATAACAAATCAAACGCCTTTTTATGGAGAATCAGGCGGTCAAATAGGCGATCAAGGTATTATCAAAAATTTTGATTGTAAAATTACTGTCAAAGATACTTTAAAGAAGATGGGAGACCTACATGTCCATATAGCAAAAGTTGAATCGGGAAAAATTAAAATTGGTCAAAGTGTAAATTTAGAAATTAATACTGAAAAGAGAAATGATACAAGAGCCTATCATTCAGCAACTCACTTACTTCACGAGGCATTAAGAAGAACTCTTGGTAAACACGTTACACAGAAAGGATCTTTTGTTAGTCCTGAGAAATTAAGATTTGATTTTAGTCACAATAAACCCATAGAAAATAGTGAAATTATTAAGATTGAAAAATTTGTAAACGATATGGTTGCTACCGCTAGCGATGTAAAAACCCGAATTATGTCAAAAACTGAAGCAGTAGAAAATGGAGCTTTAGCTTTATTTGGAGAAAAATATAGTGAAGAAGTCAGGGTTTTATCTATGGGTAAAGAAGGAAGCTCATTTTTTTCAACTGAACTGTGTGGAGGAACTCATGTTAGGAATACAAAAAATATTGGAAGATTTAAAATAGTCAGTCAATCATCCATCGCTTCTGGAATCAGGAGAGTTGAGGCATTAAGAGACAAGCAGCTAGAGGTTTATGAAAAATCGTTAAACGAAAATAAATATAATAAAGAAAAAAATTTAATGGAAGAAATTAATTCTATTAAACTAGAATTAAAATCATTTAATATATCACCAGATTACAATGAAAACATTGAATTAAAAGAAAATCTAAAAAATCTAACAAAACAATTAGAAAAAATTAAAATTCAAAATATTATCAAAGATAAAAATAAAAACGTTATCAAAGATATAAAAATAAATAATTTTATTTTAAGATATCAAATATTAAATGGTCTTCCGTTTAAAGAATTAAAGAATATAGTTGAAGAAGGAAAAAAAGAAATCAAAGAAGGAGTTGTAATAGTTTTTTGTAACTTTGAAGATAAAGTTGGCGTAGCCATTGGCATTTCTACCAAGCTAACCGAAAAATTTGATGCTGTAGCTTTAGTCAAGCAAGCATCTGAAATTTTGGGTGGTCAAGGCGGAGGCGGAAGAAAAGATTTTGCACAAGCTGGTGGGGTAAATAAAGAAAAAATTGAAGAAGCTTATAAAGCTTTAAGTAAAAATATTAGTTAAGTTTTTTTTTTAAATTTAAATTTATAGTTTCAAGAAATTCTGTTGTTGTTAGGTATTTAGTCGATTTATTAATTAATATAGCTAAATCTTTAGTCATTGATCCCCTCTCTATTGTTTCAACGCACACATTTTCTAATGTTTTTGAAAATTTAATAAGTT
>SYDM01000107.1 GCA_005801485.1 Rickettsiales bacterium | reverse complement strand
TCCTGGGACATCTTTATTTGTAACTATATTTATTTCTGCTTTTGTAGTCTTAGGACATGCTTTGCAATTCAAATCTATAGATATCACTCTAGTTTCTTTTCTCTTACTCGGGTCAATATTTGGTTTACATTTAGGTTTAAAGATTGCTGAGAAGTTAAACGCTTCAGAATATAAAGCTTTGTTAGCATTATTATTAATAGTGTTTGGAATTATTATAGGTATAGAAACATTTATCTTAAATCCGTTTAATAACATTTCATCGGAGCTGCCTTTAAGTAAATTATCTAATCTAGATCTTACTATAAAAAAACTAGCAGAAGATTTTCCTAAAGCTTATGCAATGATGTCTTTATTTTTCGTAATATTTACAGGATTTGTTTTCTCTTATGTAAGAGAATTAATACATCATTTTAGACATTCTAAAAATAAAAATATTAAGAGTTAGTGCCAACGGCTTGCTGTATATATTTAATTTTTTCTTTTTTTAAAATTTTAATTAATTCTTTTTTAATATCTCTTACAATTCCTGGACCTTTATAAACCATGCCTGTATAAAGCTGCACGGCTGTGGCTCCTGCTAAAATTTTTTCAAAAGCACTCTGGCCGCTATCGATACCCCCAACACCAATAATTGGAATTTTTCCTTTGTTTGATTTATAAAAATTTTTAATTAATTTTAATGATAGTTTTTGCAATGGCAAGCCTGATAAACCACCAGCTTCAGTTTTTTTATTATCAGATAAATGCTCTCTATGCTGGTTTGTAGTATTTGCTAATATTATTCCATCAACTTTAAATTTTGATATTAATTCGTTAATATTAGAAACCTCATTTTCCTCAATATCAGGTGAAATTTTTATAGTAATAGGACAATTAATTTTTTTTTTTTTTTTTAATTCATTTAATTTACTTAAAAGATCAGATAACATTTTTTCTTCATGAAAGTCTCGCAAGCCCTCGGTATTTGGTGAAGAAATATTAATAGTAATATAATTAGCTAATTTATTTAATTGATCAAAACACTTAATAAAATCTGATATCTTGTCTTTGGTGTCTTTATTTGGCCCCACATTAATTCCTAAAAAATCTTCAGGTGGATTTTTTATGATACGCTCTGAAACAACTTCCATACCATCATTATTAAAACCAAGTCTGTTTATCATTGCTTTATCTTTCTCTAGTCTAAAAATTCTAGGTTTTGGATTTCCTGTTTGAGGTCTAGGGGTAATTGTTCCTACTTCAATAAATCCAAAGCCAAGTTTAAATAAGGAATTATAAACTTCTGCACTCTTGTCAAAACCGGCAGCTAGGCCGATTGGATTTTTTATTTTTTTTTTAAATAATTCTATCTCAAGCATTTCTTCATCATTTACTTGAAAAAAACTTTTTGGAATTACATTAAATTTTAAAGATTTTATTGCTAAATCATGTGCAACTTCTGGATCTAAACTAAAAATATAAGGTCTTAAAAGTGAAAACATTTATTTATTTATTTTTTGTTCAATTAATTTAATTGTTTCTTTAACTCCAAAAAAACTTATAAAAAAGCCCATTCTTGGTCCGTCTTTACTTCCAAAAAGAACTTCATAAATTAATATAAACCACTCTCTTAATTTTTTTTCATAACCATTTTCTTTGCCCGTAGAATATACGATAGTTTGAATATCTTCTGGTTTGGTATCTTGTAAAACTGACTCTAGTTTTTTAGCTAAATTTACGAGAGCTTTCTTTTCGCTTCCATCAGGTACTTTGTATTTTTTATTTGGTTCTACTTTTTCTCTAAAATAATTAATTGCATATTCTGTAAGTTTATCAAGGATGGTATAGTTTTCAGGTTTAATATTTGGATGAAATCTTTGAATAAACTTCCACAATATTTCTTTGCTTTCAGCGTTGCTTGAGCCAACTAAATTTAAAAGCATCGAGAACGTCATTATAATCTTTTCACTTGGCGGTTTTCCATTATGAACATGCCATACTGGATTTAGTAATTTGTCTTTAACTTCTTGTTTAGGAAATTCTTCGATTAGTGAAAGATATTCATCAACCGCTTTTGGAACAACATCAGAATATAATTTTTTAGCTCGCGTTGGATTTTGATACATATAAAGAGATAGACTTTCAGGCGAAGCATACTGCAACCATTGCTCAATAGTGATACCATTACCTTTTGATTTAGATATTTTTTCTCCATTTTCATCTAAGAATAATTCGTAAGCAAAACCATTAGGAGGTTTTTTTCCCAAGGTTTTACAAATTTTGTTAGAAAGTATGGCACTTTCTGTTAGATCTTTTCCATACATTTCAAAATCAACATCGAAAGTAAACCATCTCATAGCCCAATCAACTTTCCATTGTAATTTACATTTTCCGTTAATTATTTCGGTCTCTAGTTTTTTTCCATTATTATCAAAAACAACGATACCTTTTTTTTTGTCCATTTCTAAAAGTGCAATCTCTAAAACTTTACCTGTATTTGGACATATTGGTAAAAAAGGACAGTACGTTTTTTTTCTTTCGCTTCTTAATGTGGGTAAAATAATTTCCATAATGTCTTCATATTTTTCTAAAACTCTCATTAAAGAATTATTAAATTTTCCAGATTTATAGTTTTCCGTTGAGCTCTTAAAATTAAATTTAAAATTAAATTTTTTTAAAAAATCTTTTAACATTTCGTTGTTGTGCTCTCCGAAACTATTAAATTTATTAAATGGATCTGGAATACTAGTTAAAGGTTTACCCAGATTGTCTTGAAGGACTTTAACATTTGGTATGTTGTCTGGAACTTTTCGAAGACCATCCATATCATCAGAGAAAGTGATAAGATCAGTTTCAATATTTTGAAAATAATTTAAAGCATTAATCATCATCGTGGTTCTAGCTACCTCTCCAAAAGTACCGATATGAGGTAAACCACTAGGACCGTAGCCAGTTTGGAAAATTATTTTGTTTTTAGACTTAATTAAATCTTTTCTGTCTTTTAAAAGTTTTCTAATTTCGACAAAAGGCCAGGAAGAAGTTGATTGAATTAAATTAACATCAAGCATAAAGGTGGTTTATTAAATTTTATAGACAAAATACAGATATAATTAGAAGATAATAAGTTGAATTTTATAGGCATTTAAATAATCTATTTTTATTATGGCATCAAACAAAACTATTTTTTTTATAATAGGATTTTTATTAATTATTTTAGGTTTTTTCATGTTGATCCCTTATGGGATACAAATATTTTATAAAGAAAACAGTCATAGCTTTCTATCCTCATCATTAATCACAATTTTAATTGGTGTGCTTTTTTTATTAGGTAATCTTCAAGAAAAACATCAGCTAAATCTTAAACAAACTTTTATGTTTTCGACTTTTGCTTACATTGTAGTAGCTTTTTTTGGTTCAATTCCTTTTGGTCTTTCTGGTTTAGATTTTTCTCTAAGTGACTTATTTTTTGAAAGCATGTCTGGCATTACAACTACTGGTTCTTCGATTATAGTTGATTTAAGTGAAATGCCAAAAAGTTTACTATTATGGAGAGCTATTATGCAATGGCTTGGTGGAGTTGGAATAATTGTTATGGCAATTACTATAGTGCCCCTTTTAAAAGTTGGTGGTATGCAATTATTTAGATTAGAAAGTTTGGACAAGTCAGAAAAAATCTTACCAAGAACTAAACAAGTAGCTATTATTATAATTTCTACATATTTAATTTTAACTATATTTTGTTCATTTTTTTACAAAATTTTTGGGATGAATTTTTTTGATAGTATTGCTCATGCCATGACAACAGTTGCTACAGGTGGGTTTTCTACTCGAAATGAATCGATAGGATACTTTAAAAGTTCTGGCATTGAATTAGTTGCTATAATTTTTATTATTTTAGGAAGCATACCGTTTATTTCGTACATAAAATTTGTAAAAGGAAATAAAAAAATATTTTTTGAAGACGTTCAAATTAAAGGTCTTATTTATCTTTTTATTTTATCGACTTTAATTATGTTTTTATATTTGTTATTTAACAACAATAATATTTTGCTAATTGAAAAAATAAGAATATCTTCTTTTAATGTTATCTCAATTCTATCTGGAACCGGATATGTATCTACTGATTTTAGTTTGTGGGGTAAATTTCCGATAATTTTTTTCTTATTTATAATGTTTATTGGAGGATGTGCTGGCTCAACAACCTGTGGAATAAAAATATTTAGGTTTCAACTTTTGTTTTTATTTATAAATAATCAAATTAAAAAATTAATTTATCCGAACACTGTATTAATTCTAAAATATAATAATCAAAAAGTTACTGATAGTTACATGAGCTCAATTATTATTTTTATTTTTGCTTATTTGTTTATATTTATGCTAATTGCTATGTTGTTATCAATAACTGGTCTCGACTTATTATCTGCAGTTTCTGGAGCCGCAACATCGATATCAAATGTAGGGCCTGGCTTAGGAGATATAATAGGACCGAATGGAAACTTTAAATCTATACCTGAAATCTCAAAATGGATATTGTCATTTGGGATGCTGCTTGGAAGGCTGGAGTTGTTTGCGGTGTTAATATTATTCTTTCCATCATTTTGGAGAAATTAAATAAATGAATTTATCAAAATTTTTACAACCATATTCAGATCGAAGAATGTTAAGAATTTTATTGCTTGGCATTATAAGTGGTTTTCCATGGGTATTAATAGGAAGCTCTTTAAATTTGTGGTTAAAAGAAAATGATTTAAGTAGAACAACAATCGGGTGGGCTGGATTAATTTTTGCGGTATACGCCGTAAATTTTTTATGGGCTCCTTTAATTGATCGATTGCACCTTCCTGTCTTATCTAAAAAAATAGGTCATAGAAAATCTTGGATAATCTTAATGCAATTAATTATTTTTATTTCTTTGCTGCTATGGAGTTTATTAGATCCTGCTAAAAACTTGTGGTTAGTAATTGCAGTAGGTTTAGGTATTGCGATATCTTCTGCAACACAGGATATAACAATTGATGCATTAAGAATTGAGCAAATAGGGGTAAATGAAAAAGAACTCGTATCTGCTGGAGCTGCAGTAGCAGTAGTTGGCTGGTGGACCGGTTATAAAATTGGTGGTTTAATATCTCTTGTAAGTGCTGACATTCTACAAAAGCAAGGGATAGAGAACTATTGGCAAATATCTTTTGTGATACTTTCGTTAATTATTATAATTTGTTGTATAGGACTATTTTTTATTCCAGAGAAAAATTCAAAAGAAAAAATTAATTTTAAAAATATAATTGAGAAGAAAATAATAGATAAAATTGGAGTTTCAAATATTTTAGGCAAAAGTTTTGTTTGGCTATATGGAACGGTTATTGAGCCTTTATTGAGTTTTTTTAAAAAAAATACAGTTAGTGTGGCGCTTGCAATACTTGGTTTTGTTTTCTTATTTAAAATTGGTGAGGCATTTCTTGGAAGAATGTCTTTGGTGTTTTACAAAGAAATTGGATTTTCTAAAACTGATATAGCTCTTTACTCTAAAGCTATTGGCTGGCTAACAACAGTTACCTTTACTTTACTGGGCGGATTGTTTGCGGCTCGTATGGGACTTGTTAAAGCCATGTTTGTCTCTGGTGTTTTTATGGCTTCCACTAACATTCTATTTTCTGTCTTAGCTTGGGTTGGAAGTTCAAAAATTTTATTCGCTTTTACTGTTCTCATAGACGATTTATCATCTGCATTCGCGACTGTTGCATTTGTAGGATTTATTTCATCACTCGTTGATAGAAATTATACTGCCACTCAATATGCTTTACTTGCTTCAATTGGAACTGCAGGCAGAACGGTTTTTGCTTCTTCTTCAGGCATGATGGTTGATTGGTTAAACGGAAATTGGATTATATTTTTTATTATTACTGCCTTAATGGTAATTCCATCATTGATCTTTTTACTTTTAATTAAAAATAAACTTAATTTAAATGAGTAGTCTTTATTTAAATAATTACCCTGTAATTAGTTTGCATAAAAAACCTTCTTCTAAATCTGAAACCGTTAGTCAGATGATTTATGGTGAAGGATTTAAACTAATAAATAAAACAGCAAAATGGTTAAAAATTAAGATTAAAGAGGATAGTTATATTGGTTATATAAATAGAAAAAAATTCATATCTTATGTAAAGCCTACGCATAAAGTTTCGGTATTATTTGCAAGTACATATAAATTTCCTAATTTCAAAAATAAAATTAATAATCTTCCCTTCGCTTCTAAAATAAAAATAAGTAAAGTAATTTCAAAGTTTTCTAAATTTCAGGATGGATGGATTGAAACAAAAAATATTAAACCTCTCAAATATAAAAATAAAGATATTTTTAAAGATGTAAAAATTTTTAAAGGTGTAAAATATAAGTGGGGTGGAAAAACTTTTGAAGGTATTGATTGTTCGGCTTTGATACAAGTTTGCTTAAATTTTAATAATCGGTTTTGTCCAAGAGACAGTGGACAGCAAGAGAATTTTTTCAAGAGAAATATAAGGCTTAAAAATATAAAAAAAAATGA
>SYDM01000106.1 GCA_005801485.1 Rickettsiales bacterium | reverse complement strand
TGATTTTTAATATATCTTAAGCCTTCAAGGTAAGAAGGATAATTGAGATCGTGTTTAAAAAAATTTTTCATTTTTAAGTTACTTACTTTTTTAGAGTCCTTATAAAAATTTCTAGTCATTTCATTTTCCAAACTTTTCAACTCAACTGCTGCGGGAGCTTCTATATTTAATAATTTGCAACCGTAAAGAATAACTTCTTCTGCTGAAGCAGGTTTATCGTCTGAAATATTATAAATTTCTTTGGTCTTAAAATTTTCAAGCGATTTAAATAAAATATCTGCAATATCTTCAACATGTATTCTTGAAAAAAATTGATTTTTTTTTTTAATTATTTTTGCCTCTCCAGATATAAGCCTTTTTAAAATATTGTTTTCATTTGAATAAATGCCAGATAATCTAAATATTTGTAATGGTAAATTTTGTTTATCAGCTAACTTCATCCACAATTTTTCTGCTTTGAGTCTTTGGATTCCATTTAATGAAGTTGGTTTAGTTTTACTAGTTTCGTCTACCCATTCTCCTTTATGATCACCATAAACACTTGTTGCGGATAAATATGTAAGCCATTTAACTTTTTTTTCTTTTAGAATATTTTTAAATTTTTTTATAACAATATCTCCTTCCTTGACTGGGGGAATTGATATTAAAATATAATTTGATGCCTCAAGATTTTTAATTAATTTTTTGTCAAATAAATCTTTTGAAAATTGAAAACTACCATATTTAATTCCATCAAAAGTATCTTGATAAGATTTATTTCTAGAAGTGACATTTAAGTTAATAATTGTATCTTTGGTATTAAGTTTTTTAATAAAATTTTTTGCAACCTGACCAAAACCAAAACAAAAAATATTAATATTTTTCATTTAGCCTGCTTTTTTGACTGTGCTCTTTAAAGTATTAGGATTGTATAATTTATCGAGCATTTCGATTGGACAAATTTGTTTAAAATTTAAAATTTCTTCTTCAAAATTATCCAATATTTTTTTCGCAATTTTAGAATTAGTTTCTTTAAAGAAATCTTTAAGATTGCTTTTTAAAAAAGCTTTCCAATAGTCAGTCTTTACTTTTTGCCAAATAATTGAATCAGGATTTACAAAGTCATCAAAATTATTTTTGAAGTCATAAACAAAAGACATTCCTCCTGTCATGCCTGCCCCAAAATTATCTCCAACTTGACCAAGAATAATTGTAGTTCCGCCTGTCATATACTCACAACCATGTGCTCCGCATCCTTCTATGACCGCCAGACTTCCAGAATTTCTAACTGCAAACCTCTCACCTGCTAGCCCTGAAGCAAATAACTTTCCTGAAGTTGCTCCATATAAAACAGTATTTCCTATAATTATATTTTCATTAGAAACTAGGATGCTTTTGTTTGATGGTCGTATAATTATCGTTCCACCCGAAAGACCTTTTCCAACATAATCGTTTGAGTCTCCTTCAACTATTACTTTTAATCCTTTAATTAAAAATGCTCCTAAAGATTGACCGGCAGAACCATTAAGCTTAATTGTAATTGAATCTTCATTTAATTTATTATTGCCAAAAGTTTCGTACAAATAATGTGACAACCTTGTTCCAACTGATCTATGAGTATTTTTAATATCATATTCAAAATTAAATTTTTCTTTATTATTTATTTTATTTTTAATATCTGACCAGATTTTTTCATCCAAAGTATCAGGTACAGGATTAATTAAAATATCTCTGCAGTATCTTGGGTTTTCTCCTGGGTCTGCTTGAACAAGTAAAGGGTTTAGATCTAGATCATGAAGATTTGATGAGCCTTTATTAACTTGAGTTAGCAGATCTGTTCTTCCAATTATTTCATTAATAGACCGATAACCAAGTGATGCTAAAATCTCTCTGACTTCTGTTGCAACAAATGTAAAAAAATTTACAACTTTTTCAGGTGTCCCACTAAATTTTTCTCTTAATGATTTATCTTGGCTACAAACACCAACTGGACATGTGTTTGAATGGCATTGCCTAACCATAATACAACCCATGGCGATCAAAGATGATGTTCCCATGCCATATTCTTCCGCTCCCATCATCGCGGCCATAATTATATCTCTTCCAGTTTTAAGACCTCCGTCTGTTCTTAAAGTTACTTTATGTCTTAATTTACTTAGAGTTAAAATTTGATTAACTTCTGTTAAACCCATTTCCCATGGAATACCGGCATATTTAATACTTGTTTGAGGACTTGCTCCTGTTCCCCCAGAGTGACCTGAAATTAAAATTACATCTGCTTTTGCTTTTGCTACTCCGGCTGCAATGGTGCCAATTCCTGTTGATGCTACTAATTTAACCCCTACTCTTGCTTTAGGATTAATTTGTTTTAAGTCATAGATTAATTGCGCTAAATCTTCGATAGAATAAATATCATGATGGGGCGGTGGCGAAATTAAAGTCACTCCTGGAGTTGAGTGTCTTAATTTAGCAATTTCATCATTAACTTTAAATCCTGGTAATTGTCCTCCTTCGCCTGGTTTCGCCCCTTGAGCAATCTTAATTTCAATTTCATTACAATTATTTAAATAGTCTATAGTCACTCCAAAACGTGCTGAAGCTATTTGTTTGATTCTAGAATTTGCTGAATCACCATTTGGAAGTTTAATAAAACGCTTTGCATCTTCTCCTCCCTCTCCGCTACAAGAAGCGCCTTTAATTCTATTCATACCAATTGCTAAAGTTTCATGTGCTTCAGCTGACAATGCTCCATGAGACATGCTCCCACTTCCAAATCTCCTAAGAATTTGTTCTAAGGGTTCTACCTCTTCAATATTTATTGGTTTATTTTTTTGTTTAAAGTCTAATAGATCTCTAAGACTAATAGGTGGAAGATCATAAATTCCTTTAGAGTATTTTTTATAATGATCATAAGAACCTATGCCTACTGCATGTTGTAAAATATGAATTAAGTTTCCTTGGAATTGGTGGTTTTCTCCTGATTTTCTATATCTGTATATACCGCCTATGGGC
>SYDM01000002.1 GCA_005801485.1 Rickettsiales bacterium | reverse complement strand
ATTAAAAAAAATCTATTATTTAAAAATTGTAAAATCATATTACTCTATAGATTCTAATAGTTTATTTTCTAATTTTCTCATTATTGAAAAATCAATATTAGATTTATGACGGTATCCTAGTAAATGAACCAATCCATGAATCCAAATCTTATCAAAACTTTTATGAAAATTTTCATTTTTTTTTTCTTTTTTAATTTTATTTAAATTAATAATTATATCTCCTAAATATATTGGGTGCTTTTTCTTTTTAAATAACTTAGTTAAAGATTTTCTTTCATAAAAAGGAAAAGATAAAATATCAGTTGTTTTGTTTTTTTTTCTAAACTTGATATTTAGTTTTTTAACTTCGCTATCTGCGGAAAGGCTAAGAGTAAAATTAAAATTATTTTTTTTGAATAGTTTGGTTGTTTTGTCTATTTTTTCTAATTTTTTATTTATATAAAGGCCGGGAACTCTAATATGTTTTTTCCAATTTTTATTGGTAATTATTACATTAGCTTTGATCATCAGCTTTTTCTTGATAAGCCTTGATGATTTTTGATACTAGGGGATGCCTAACAACATCTTTGTGATCAAATTCTATTATTTTTATTTCTTCAATTCGGTCTAATATTTTTTTAGATTTTATTAAACCCGAGTGGTTTTTATTAAGTAAATCAACTTGAGTAGGGTCTCCATTGACTACTAATTTTGAATTTTCTCCTATTCTGGTTAAAAACATTTTAATTTGCGTTTCAGTTGCATTTTGAGCCTCATCTAAAATAGCAAAACAGTTTTTTAATGTTCTACCTCTCATAAAAGCTAAAGGTGCAATTTCAATTTCCCCCGACTCTATTTTTTTATCAATTTTTTCAAAACCAAATAATTCATATAAAGCATCGTAAAGTGGCCTTAGATATGGATCTACTTTTTCTTTCATATCTCCTGGAAGAAATCCAAGTTTTTCCCCTGCTTCAACTGCAGGTCTTGAAAGTATAACCCTTTCAACTTTTTTTTCCATAAGTAAAGAAATTGCAACTGATACAGCAAGATAACTTTTTCCAGTTCCAGCGGGACCAAGTGCCATAACAATATCATTTTCTCTTAACGCATTTATATAATCAGATTGTTTTTGTGAACGAGCTATTACAGATTTTCTTGGCGTTTTAATTAATTGAGCAAACGATTGTATATTTGAGTCTTTATCTGAATTTAAATTTTTACTCACAGATAGAATTATATCATTTTTTTCAATATTATTTGTTAAAATAAATGTATCTATTAGGAATCTTACTGCAGTTGAAATGGTACTAATGCTATCTGGGCTTCCTTTTGCTGTGATTGAATTACCTCTAAAAAATAAAGTAGCTTTCGTAAGCTTTTCTAACATTCTCAAATTTTCATTAAATTGGCCTACAATTAATGACAAAATATTATTATCTAGAATTTGAATGTTTAAAGTTTCCTTGTCTATTTTTTTAATTACAAATTTTTGTTCTAATTTACTTATTTCAGACATTAAAATTAAGCTACAAGGTTTATTTTTTTATTAAATAATAAAGTTCCAAATAAACTATTATGATTAAAATCATTAATCTTAACTTCTAATATTTGACCAGTTAGATCTTGATCACTTTCTACTATAACTGAATTCAAAAATTTATCTCTGCCAAAATATTTATTTTTTTCAGGCAATTTATTTTCAAAAAGTACTTCAATTGATTTGTTTAATAGTATTTTTTTATATTTAAAATTATTTTTCTGAAGCAAAGATTGTAGTTTAATTAATCTTTTTTTTGATATATCTGAATCAACATTTTCTAATTTTGATGCTGGCGTTCCTGGCCTTGAACTGTAAATAAAAGAATATGAATTAATAAAGTCCACTTTTTCTATTAATTCTAGTGTTTGATTAAAGTCTTCATCTGTTTCACCTGGGTAACCTATAATAAAATCTGAAGAAAATCTAATTCCAGGCTTAACTTTTTTAAGCTCCATTATAATCTTATAGTAATCTGATACATTATGTTTTCGATTCATAGCATTAAGAACTTTAGAAGAACCACTTTGAACAGGTAAGTGAAGAATTGGCATTAGTTTTTCGCACGACTTATGTGCATCTATTAAGTCTTTTTTAACATCTTTTGGGTGGGAGGTCGTATACCTAATTCTCTCTAATTTTTTTATTTCATTTAATTCTAATATTATATCAGACAAATGAAAGGTATTACTTTGATCTTTATATTCATAAGCGTTTACGTTCTGACCAAGAAGAGTAATCTCTTTAGAGCCATTTTCTACTAATTGCTTTGCTTCATTTATTACTTCTTTAAATGATCTAGAAAATTCTGGCCCTCTTGTGTATGGCACTACACAAAAATGGCAAAACTTATCGCAGCCCTCTTGAATTGTTAAAAAAGACGAGATTTTTGCATTTGAGTTTTTAACTAAATTTAAAGTATCAAATTTTTCAATAACATCAAATTCAGTACTATTAATTTTATTTTTTTTATATTCTATATTTTTTATTATTTCAGATATCTTATGATAGGACTGAGGACCAACGACACCATCTATATATTTTTCACGATTAAACATTTCTACATTTTCAGCTTGGGCTACGCAGCCAGTAACTAAAAGCATTGGTTTTTTTTTATTTCTAAATTTCTTTTTTAATCTCCCGATATCATGATAAACTTTGTCTGTTGCTTTTTCACGTATGTGACAAGTATTTAAAACATAACAATCTGCTTCGGAAGGATTATCGGTGGGCGCATATCCAATAGGCTTGACTAAATCTAAAATACGATTGCTATCGTATTCGTTCATTTGACAACCAAAAGTTTTAATAAATATTTTTTTAGACAAATTATTTTTTTATTTTAGAACCATAGAGTTCTAATTTGTGGTCAACTAATTTATAACCTAGTCTTTGAGCAACTTTATTTTGTAAAATTTCTATATCTTTATCTACAAACTCAATAATTTCTCCACTGTTTATATCTATTAGGTGATCATGATGTTCGTCTGGTGATTGTTCATATCTGGCTTTACCACCTTTAAAATCATGTTTTTCTACAATTCCTGATTCCTCAAATAATTTTACAGTTCTGTAAACAGTAGCAATACTAATTTTTTTATCAATTTGGTTAACCTTTTTATGTAGCTCATCTACATCGGGATGATTAATGGAATTAGACATAACTTCAGCAATTATTTTTCTTTGATCGGTAAGTCTGACGCCTTTTCTTTTACATTTTTCTTCAATATTATTCATATAATAAATATAATTGTAGCTTAGCTTAAATATAGTGGTTTAATCAATTTATTTTCCAACAAATTATTTTCTATTAATATATCTACATTTTTAAGGTTAAATTTAGAAATAAAGACTTTTTTATTATTTGCATAATTAATAAAATTATCATCTTTTATTT
>SYDM01000019.1 GCA_005801485.1 Rickettsiales bacterium | reverse complement strand
AATGAGAAAGTTTGGAGACTTCCTTTACATGAAAACTATAATAAACTCATGAATTCTTCATATGCGGATGTGCAAAACATTAATTATGCAGGCGGAGCTGGTTCGATTACAGCAGCTGAATTTTTACAAAGATTTATCTTAAAAAATACACCTTGGGTACACCTTGACATTGCAGGTATGGCATTTTCTAAAAAAGCAGCTAGTTTAAATAGCGGTGGAGCTACCGGATATGGAGTGAGGCTTTTGAGTGATTTAATTAAGAAAAATTATGAAAAAAAATAATGGAAAAGACGCTATCGATTATAAAACCAGACGCAGTAGAAAGAAATTTAATAGAAGTTATTAAAAATATTTTTGTCAATAATAATTTAAAAATTATAAATAGCAAAAAAATACACCTATCAAAAGAAGAAGCTGCTGAATTCTATAAAGTTCACCAAGCAAGATCTTTTTATGAAGATTTATGTGCTTACCTTTCATCAGGACCAATATTTGTTATGGTTCTCGAAGGCAAAGATGCTGTTGCATTAAATAGGAAACTTATGGGTTCAACAAATCCGAATGATGCGGAAACTGGAACTATTAGAAAACTTTACGGAATTTCAATAGATAAAAATTCTGTGCACGGATCAGATTCTCTCGAAAATGCAAAACAAGAAATTAATTTTTTTTTTTAATATTAATTTGATCTAAAAATATTAATAATTGACTCAGAGTAAGCTCTATATTCTTTTGACTGAACTTTAGCTTTTAAAGTTTCTTCATTATCACCAGATTCTATATTAACTTTTTTTTTTAGAATTACTTTACCTGAATCTAATTTACTATTTACAAAATGAACAGTACAGCCAGTTAATTTTTCCTTATCTTTCAGAGCTCTTTTAAAAGTATTTAACCCTTTATATTTTGGCAAGAGAGAAGGATGGATATTTATTATTTTTTTATTAAATCTACTGATAAAATCTTTACCTAGAATTTTCATATATCCTGCCAAACAAATTATATAAATATTTCTTTTTTTTAGTTCATTTAAAAAAGATTCTAAATTTATTGTTTTATTTAAATCTAAAATATTGAAAGGAATTTTGTATAGTTTTGCTAATTTTATGCCTTTAGATTTATTTGTATTACTAATAATATAATTAATACTTATTGGAAAATTATATTCTCTGGAGCTTTTTATTAAAGCTTTTAGGTTAGTTCCTGATCCAGAAATAAAAACACAAGCTTTTTTTTTTACCATTTAATCTTATTATAAATATTTACTTTATTTTTACTCTTTGAGATAAAACCAATTTGATATGGCTTATAATCTCTAGAAAAATATTTTTTTATTTTGTGTATATTTATTTTTTTTGTAATTAAACAAAATCCAACACCGCAGTTAAAAGTTTTAAGCATTTCACGATCACTGATATTATTTGATTTTATCCATTTAAAAATACTTTGAGTTTTAATTTTTTCCAGATCCAGATTTAGCGATAAATGTTCAGGCACTGATCTAGTTAAATTATCAACCAGTCCACCACCAGTAATATGAGCTGCGCTGTGAAGTAAATTATTTTTAGTTAAATTTAATATTTCTTTTACATAAATTTTAGTAGGAATTAGGAGATCTTTTTTTAATTTTTTAGTGATTTTTTTATTTTTTATAATTGTTCTTATTAAAGAATATCCATTAGAGTGGACCCCACTTGCCGGTACGGCTAGCACCACATCTCCATTTTTAACATTTTTTTTATGAAGTAGTTTTTTTTTAGAAACAATTCCAACAGAAAATCCTGCTAAATCAAATTTATCATTATCATAAATACCAGGCATTTCTGCAGTCTCTCCTCCAACAAGACTACAATCAGAAATATAACATCCTTTTATAATACCATTGAAAATTTGCTTTAATTTATTTAATTTTATTTTTCCTATAGCTATATAATCTAGAAAAAATAATGGTTTAGCTCCTTGAACAATTAGGTCGTTAACACACATAGCAACTAAATCTATTCCTATTGTGTCAAATCTTTTAAATTGGTTAGCTAAATCTATTTTAGTACCTACGCCATCAGTACTTGAGACGATTAAGGGATCTTTTATTTTTATTTTACTAATATCAAAAGTTGAACCAAACGCACCAATATTATCTTTATTTAAGTATTTACTCTTTTTTTGAACTTTTTTTTTTGTAATCTTTGCAATATGCTCTACAAAGCGATCGGCCAAATTAATATTAACACCACTTTTTTTATATGTATTTTTTTTTGCCATGAATAAAATGATAATAAGTTGAAATGAATAAATTTTTTTTTATAATTTGTATAATAGTCTTTCTCTCTAAAACTCAAACAGTTTTATCAAATAATTTTATTTATGATGTTAATAATATTGAGGTAAGTGGTAAAATTAATAATGATTTAGATAAAAAAAAACTAATTCAATTAGCATTTAAGACGGCATTTATATCTTTTGCTGATAAAACACTACTTAAGGAAGATGCCGAAAATTTATATAAAACTAAAATTAATATTATCGAAGATTTAATATTTGCATATCAAATTATTAAAAATGAAAAAAATGAAAAAAAAGAAAATACTTTAATTATTAATATTAAGTTTGATCCAAAAAAAATAAATAATTTTCTTGCTATAAATGGAGTTTCTTATTCAGACGTTTCAAGTATTTCGCTAACCTTGTTTCCGGTATTTATTAAAGATAAAAATATTTTTATGTTTTCTGAAAATTTTTTTTATAATAATTGGCTCAAAAATGAAAATAAAGAAATTGCAAATAATAAAAACATACTGATTAATTATAATTTAGCGTTAGAAAATATCGAAGATCTTCAATATATCTCTCTGAATAAAGAAAATTTAGAGCTAATCAATATAAAAAAATTAACATCACTAAGTGACATTAAGAACAACGCTTTTTTAGTCTTTTATTTCACCGAAAATGATTTTAGAGCATATCTGAAGACCTCAATTTCAGGAAAAGAAATAGATAAAAATTTTAATTTAAAGAAATATTCTTCAAATGAAATTAAAACTTATGAACAAGCAATTATAACTGCAAAAGAAGAAATAAGTCAAATTTGGAAATATCAAAATTTAATTGATGTTAGTACACCTTCTTTTTTAGATTTATCTTTAGATATAAAAAAAGCAAACGATTATTTAAAGCTTCGTGATATTTTGAATTTGATAGATTTAGTTGAAGATTATTCTGTATTAGAAATGACAAATGAAAATACAAAAGTAAGATTAAAATACAATGGAAAAATAAACAAACTAAAAGATAAACTTTT
>SYDM01000105.1 GCA_005801485.1 Rickettsiales bacterium | reverse complement strand
TTGATTAAACTTTGTAGCCATTTTTTTTTAAATTTACCTTTTTTATCAACTACAGTTGACGATCCTAATTTAATAATTATTTTTTTAGCTTTATTTATGTACATTTTTTAACAATATCTTTCTTAAATTAACTAGGTTTTTATCTGCAACTACTGAAATTACCTCAAACTTTTTTTTTATTTTTTTTTTAAAAATTTTTAATTTTTCTTCTATTTTTTTTTTTTCAAACAAATCTGATTTATTAAATACAATAATCTCTTTCTTTTTAGTTAAATTTTTATCATATTTAGATAATTCATTTCTTACTTTTAAATAATTTTCTTCAATTTTTTCTTCAGATAAATCTATTAAATGTAACAATATTTTACATCTTTCAATATGGCGAATAAATTTAACTCCAAGACCAACTCCTTCATGTGCACCCTCTATTATTCCAGGTATATCGGCTAGAGTAACTTCTTTATTATCATAATAAGAAACACCTAAGTTAGGATCCAAAGTTGTGAATGGATAGCTTGCTATTTTTGGTCTCGCTCTAGTTATAGCTGCAAGTAAACTAGATTTCCCAGCGTTTGGCATGCCAATTATTCCAACATCGGCTATAACTTTTAATTGAAGCCACACCCAAAATTCTTCACCCAATTTACCATTTGTTTTTTTTGTTGGTGCCCTATTAGTTGAGCTTTTAAATCTGGTATTACCAAGTCCATGTCTTCCTCCCGCTGCCACTAAATATCTTTCTTTATTTTTAGTAAAATCATAGATTAAAGTATTATTATCTTCTTCGTAGATTTGAGTGCCAACTGGAACTTTAATTATCAAATCTTTTCCAGCCGCTCCTGTTCGTTTTCTTTTAGTACCAATATATCCATCTTCAGCTTTAAAATGTTGAGCGTATCTAAAATCAATTAATGTATTTAAATTTCTTTCCGATTCAAAAACAATTGAACCTCCATCCCCTCCATCACCTCCATCAGGTCCTCCAAATTCGATAAATTTTTCTCTTCTAAAGCTAGCTGATCCCGATCCTCCATTTCCAGCTTTAATATAGATTTTTGCTTGATCTAAAAATTTCATTGTAGATTTTTAAAATAAATAACTGAGGTTATTTATATGCTTAATTGGGAATAACAGAAACAAATGTTCTGTTTAATTTCGATTTTTTAAATTTAACTTTACCTTTTACTAAAGAAAATAAAGTATGATCAGTACCCATGCCGACATTTTCCCCAGCATGAATACGCGTTCCTCTTTGTCTTACTAAAATATTTCCTGGAACAACAGTTTGGTCACCATATATTTTAACACCAAGTCTTCGGCCCTTACTATCTCGGCCATTACGCGACGATCCACCAGCTTTTTTTGTTGCCATTTAATTTTTCTATTTTTTTAAATCTTTTTTAGTAGTTTTTTTATCTTGAGTCGATACTTTTACTTTTAAATCAATTGGTTTAGCTTCAGCTATAATTTTTCCATCTTTAGACAAGATTTTTGTAATTTGAATTTTTGAATGCCTTTGTCTATGTCCATTCATTTTTCTTGAATGTTTTCTTCTTCTTTTATGAAAAACTAAAACAGTTCTATCTTTAACATTATCTAGTAATTTGGCCTCAACAATAGCTCCGTCTATATTTGGATTTCCAACTTCTGTAGTTTTACTATCATTTAATAATAAAACATTTTTAAATTGAATAGTTTTACCTATTTCAGCATCTAACTTTTCTATCTCTATAATTTTACTCGCGGATGCTTTGTATTGTTTCCCGCCTGTTTCAAATATTGCAAATGACATAAATTTTTTTAAAAATTAATGCAATATAACTTGAAAGAATTTTAAGTCAAGGTGATACCGCTAAAAACCATCCTTTAAATCTCGAAGTTTTTTGAATATTTCCGTCTCTGATGCATTTTCCATACCTAAAGATTTTTTTATTGCAGGCGTATTACATTGCAAAAAAATATTTGTATTTAGTTCTTCTTCAATGGTGACGGGTAATGTTGGTTCTTTTTTTATCATTTTTGAATTTACCCATATTTTTTTCTTTTTAAGAAAATGATTATTGGAATCAATTTCTAAACAAAAGTCTAGATTTTTTTTCGTATATTCGTGACCACAATAAATATTAGTATCTTTTGGTAAATTTTTAATTTGGTTAATTGACCCTAGCATCTGCGAATAAGTTCCTTCGAATACCTTGCCACATCCCAATGAAAACAATGTATCCCCAGTAAAAATAATTTTTTCTTTAATAGAGTAAAAACAGATATGACCACTTGTGTGCCCAGGAACCAATATAATTTTAAATTCAACATGTCCAAATTTAAAAACATCATTATGTTTCAATTTAATATCTATACCGGGAATTCTTTTTTCATCTTTTGATGAACCTATAATTTTACAATTATATTTTTTTTTTAATTTTAAATTTCCACCTATATGGTCAAAATGATGATGAGTATTAAGTATAAAATCAATTTTATTGAATTTTTTTTTAATAATATTATCAATTGGTTTAAATTCGGAAGGATCAACAACTCCAACTATATTAGTGTTAGTATCTTGAATTATGTAACTATAGTTATCCTTAAGACAAGAAATAATATTAATCCTCAGCATTTTAACTAATTAAAAAAATACCAACTTCTGATAATAAGTTTTTTATTTCTAAGTTAATTTTAAAAATAGAAGATATTTTTTCACTATTGATTCCAATAACTCTATCAATTCTAATTTTTTTTTTTTTCACAAAATTGATAAAAATCTTTTATAGAACACATGTGTAAATTAGGAGTGTCATACCAAGAGTACGGCAGAGATTTAGTTATAGGCATTGTCCCAAAAAATAATAATTTAGCTCTAACTTGCCAGTAACCAAAATTAGGTATTGAAATTACTACTCTATGACCAATTCTTAATAATTCTTCGAGTACATTTTCTGGTTGATTAAATGCTTGAAGGGTTTGACTTAAAATTACAAAATCAAAAGCTTTATTAGGAAATTGACTAAGCTCAGTTTCTGCATTTCCCTCAATTACTGGCAGTCCTTTTGAAATACATATTTTAACATTATCTTTATTAATTTCAATGCCTCTAGCATTAATACTTTTTTCATCAATAAGTGCTTTCATTAGAGTTCCGTCACCACAACCCACATCAAGTACTCTAGATTGAGATGGAAGAAAATTTGCTATAATTTTAAATTCATTTTTCATTTTTAAATATTTCAAAATTTGAGTCTAAAAATCCTTTAATAGTTTTTAAAAATTCAAGTTCTTCAACTAAAAAGGAGTCATGTCCTTTATCCGTATTAATTTCTGCGAACGCAACATTAGCTCCAGAAGCATTTAAAGCTACTACAATTTCTTTGCTATTTTTTGTAGGGTATAGCCAGTCTGAAGAAAAAGATATAACCAGAAATTTAGTTTTATGATTTTGGAATGCCTCGCTTAAACCATTTTTAAATTGTTTAGGTAAATCAAAATAATCCATTGCTCTAGAAATATAGAGATACGAATTTGCATCAAATCTTTCAACAAACACTTTGCCTTGATGTCTTAAATAACTTTCAATTTGAAAATCAGCATCAAAAGTGAATTTGTAATCTTTTTTTTCTTGAAGTTTACGACCAAACTTTTCTTGCAATCCTTTATCCGACATATAAGTAATATGTGCAGCCATCCTTGCTACCGTAAGTCCATTTTTTGGAGTTTGTTTGTCTTTATAATAATTACCTTTACTCCACAAAGGGTCGCTCATAATTGCTTGTCGAGCCAGCTCATTTAATGCAATTTGCTGTGCATTATGACTTGCGGTAGTAGCAATTGGTACAGCAGAAAAAGTTTTTTCTGGATATAAGGTGCAAAACTGCAAGAGTTGCATCCCACCCATTGAGCCACCTAAAACACTTAAGAGTTTATTTATTTGAAGATGTTCTAACAAAGATTCTTGTGCTTTGACCATATCTCTTATTGTAATCACTGGAAAATTTAATCCAAACGGTTCATTACTTTCTTTATTAATGCTCTTTGGTCCAAATGAACCCATACAACCACCTAAAACGTTTGCACATATAACGAAATACTTATTTGTATTTATTGCTTTTTCAGGACCTACAGCAGTATTCCACCATCCTTGTTTATTGGTTATTGGATTGATATTTGTAACAAATTGATCGCCTGTAAGAGCATGAAAAATTAAAATAGCATTATTTTTTTTTTCATTAAGGTTGCCATATGTTTCATAAGCAATAGGAAAATCTTTTATAGTTTGACCACATTCTAAAGCAAGTGGTTTAGTTATAATTATTTGTTTTATATTTTCAATTTTATAGTCCATATAAAAAAAAAGCCCAGCTAAACCGGGCAGGACCCTATTTAGCGAATTTTACTTAGCGCCCGCAATTTGGCTAAATCAGCGCTAATGCTTTGTACTAGATGAGATTAGAGTTGTCAATTTTATAAGAATTAAAAATGAAGATAGAAATAGTAAAGCTTTTTAGATATGAACTTAAATAAATTATGAAACTACCCAAACCTAAAAACCTTGATGCAGAAAAATATGTTGCTGGATTAAGTTTATTTAAACAGAAATTTGCTAAAATTAAATTATCTGCAAATGAATCTGCTCTAGGCCCAAGCCCAAAAGCTGTTAAAGAATATATTAAAGTTGCGAAAAACTTTAAAAGATATCCAGATTCAGATGGTACTTTTTTAAGAAAAGTCATAGCAAAAAAATTTAAATTAGACATAAATAGAATTATTCTAGGTAATGGTTCAGATCAAGTCTTTGAACTTATTTGCAAAGCTTTTTTAAATAAAAACGACGAAGTTGTAATGTCACAATATAGTTTTATTATTTATAGAATTTATAGCAAAATTAATTTTGCAAAACCAATATACGCCTCTGAAAATAATCTTACTTGTTCTGTAGATAACATTCTCTCGTGTGTTACCGCCAGAACCAAAATCGTTTTCATTGCAAATCCTAATAATCCAACAGGAACTTATATAAGTAAAAATGAAATGCTAAGATTAAGAAAAAAATTAAGAAGCGATATTTTGTTAGTAGTTGATGATGCTTATTTTGAGTATATAAATTTTAATGATTATGAGAATGGACTAAAATTATTTTCTAGATCTAAAAATGTTATAATAACAAGAACATTCTCAAAAATCTATGGTCTTGCTGGTTTACGAGTAGGTTGGGCACATTCATCAAGAGATATAATAAATGCTTTATATAAAGTTAAACCTCCTTTTAATGTTAGCCGGCCAGCGTTATTTGCAGCTTCAGTTGCTTTAAAAGACATAATTTGGCTCAACAAAGAGATAAATCATATTAGAAAATGGTCAAAAAAGTTTTACGAAATATTTGAACAATTAAATATTCATACAAATAGAACTAGCGTAAATTTTTTGTTAATTAATTTTGATAGAGTTAAAAAAAATTCAAAACAAGTTTTTTTTGCATTAGCTAAAAAAGGAATTTTATTAAGACAAATGGATGTATACTCTTTAAAAAATTCTTTAAGAGTTACAATTGGAAATAACAAAGAAAACTTAAAATTAATATCTGAACTAAAAAAAATTCTTAATGTTTAATACTATATCTATAATTGGCTGTGGTTTAATAGGATCTTCAATTTTAAGAGCAATTCAAAAAAAAAATTTATCTAGAGAAATTAAAATTTTTGATTTGTCAAAAGAAGTAATTACATATCTAAAAAAAGAAAATATATGTTCAGATATTTCGATAGATATTAGACAATGTGTCAGAGATTCAGATTTAATAATTATTGCTACACCTTTAAGTAGTTATAAAGAAATAATACTATCTATAAAGGATGATTTAAAAAAAGGAACTATTCTAACCGATACGGGGTCAGTTAAAAAAGAAGTTATGAAAATTATTCATAATATGAATTTAAAAGATATTAATTGTATACCTTCTCATCCTATAGCTGGGACAGAAGAAAGCGGTCCAAAAGCAGGATACGCAGATATGTTTGAAAGTCGTTGGTGTATAATTTCGCCACCAAAAAATGCGGCTGAGCAACCAATAAAAATTTTAAAATCATTTTGGGAGGCCATTGGAAGTAAAGTGAAGATAATGACCCCAGAGGAACATGATGAAATCTTATCTTTAACCAGTCATTTACCGCATGCTATTGCTTACAATATTGTTAGAACTGTAATTAATGTTGAAGATAAATTAAAGCAAGAAGTTATTTTGTATAGCGCTGGTGGCTTAAGAGACTTTACAAGAATAGCAGCATCAAACCCTTTGATGTGGAGAGATATTTTTTTAGATAACAATGAAAATATTTCTAAAGGTATTGATAAATTTATTGAAAAACTTCAAGAACT
>SYDM01000104.1 GCA_005801485.1 Rickettsiales bacterium | reverse complement strand
TGATAATTACATTTCCATGGCTTAAAGAACACTTAAAAACAAAAGCAGATGAAAAAAAACTTTTAGAGCAATTAACAAATATTGGTCTTGAAGTCGAAAGCGTTAAAGAAAATTCTGGAAATTTAAGTGAATTTAAAATTGCAAAAATACTAAGAGTTGAGAGGCATCCAAACGCAGAAAAATTAACAGTTTGTGATGTTAGTCTTGGCAACGGAAAAGTTATAAAAGTTGTATGTGGAGCCCCAAATGCCAGAGATGGATTGATAACTATATATGCTCCTCCAGGTGCGATAATTCCACAATCAAATTTAAAATTAAAAGTTGCTCTCATTAGAGGCATAGAGTCCAGGGGAATGCTTTGTTCTGAAAGTGAATTAAATTTATCTGATCAAAGCCAGGGAATTATAGAATTAAAAAACAAAGAAAATGAAATTGGAAAAAGTTATTTTAAAAATGAGGGACAAAAAGTTATAGATATATCAGTAACGACTAATAGACCCGATTGCCTAGGTGTAAGAGGTATTGCTAGAGATTTAGCAGCTTCTGGATTGGGAAATATTTTAAATTTAAAAAAATTTTTTTTTAAACAAAATTTTAAACAACCAATTAAAGTTTCAATTTCTAAAGAAAAAGACCAGGGCTGCTTAATGTTTGGTAGTTGCTATATTAAAGGAATTACAAATAAAGAAAGCCCTTCATGGTTAAAAGAAAAAATTATAGCACTTGGATTAAAACCTATTTCTGCTGTTGTTGATATTACAAATTATGTAATGTTTGATCTTAATAGACCTTTGCATGCTTATAATGCAGACAAATTAAACAAAGAAATAATAGTTAGAAATTCAAAGGAAGGTGAATATTTTGAAGCACTAGATAACAGAAAGTATAAACTTGATAATGGGATGTGCGTTATTACCGATCAAAGTGGTGTAATAGGTTTAGGTGGTATTATTGGTGGAGTGACAACATCGACCGAATTGGATACGAAAAATATTTTAATAGAATCTGCTTATTTTTTACCCTCATCAATTAGAAAAACTTCAAAAAAGCTTAATATTAATACAGATGCAAAATATAGATTTGAAAGAGGCATAGATCCCAATTCAATAATAGAAGGTTTGGAAGCAGCCACAGCTTTAATAATTAAAATTTGCGGAGGAACTGCAAGTAAATTTTCTATTACAGGGTCTAATCCTCAAAAAAATAAAATAGTTAATTTAGATATTAAAAAGTTTAAAAATATAATTGGCATTTCTATTTCTATGCAAGAGGTTAATAAAATTTTAACTTTATTGGGTTTTAAATTAAAAATTAATAAAAAAATTGTTAAAGCTGAGGTTCCTTCTTGGAGACCTGACATTTCACAAGACATAGATTTAATTGAGGAATTAATAAGAATTAAAGGTTTTGATAAAATTGAATTAATTAAACCTGAAAAAAAAAGAGAAAAAGAAACACTCAATTTTAAACAAAAATTATTTCATCTTTCTCAAAGGGCTTTAGCTAGTAAAGGTTATGTAGAAACTGTTACGTGGTCTTTTACAGATTCTCGAATTGACAAAGAATTTGCAAGAGACGAAAAAGAAATAAAAATTTTTAATCCTATATCTTCTGATTTAGATGTTTTGCGTAGATCAATTTTTTCTAATTTAGCTATTCATTTAAAGAAAAATCAAGACCAGGGTCACGAAGATCTATCAATATTTGAAGTTGGTCCAACTTTCTTTGGCAAAATTCCAGGCGAACAACAAATTGTTGTTGGTGCTTTAAGATCTGGTGCTGTTATTAGAAAAAGTTGGTTAGAAAAAACAAGAAATGTTGATGTATTTGATATCAAAAGCGATGCAATTCGTACTTTGATTGAACTAGGTGTGGATCTAAATGATCTTTATATAAGTGATAAGACAAAAAATTGTTATCATCCTGGTCGCTCTGGAGCTATTAACTTAAAATCTGAAAAAGGCGCCTATCTTGCTTACTTTGGTGAGCTACATCCGGCAATTGTTTCTAATTTAGATTTTAAAGAAAAAAATATTTATGGTTTAGAAATATTTTTAAAAAATATACCCCAACTAAATAAAAAAGTAAGAATGAATAAGGATAATTATACAACTTCTGATTTTCAAAAATCAGAAAGAGATTTTGCATTTGTAGTAGATAAATCTTTTAAAGCTAATGTGCTTGAAAATATTATAAAAAAATTAGATGAGAATATTATTAAAAAAGTAACAACTTTTGATGTTTTTGAAGGTCAAAATATACCAGAAGGAAAAAAATCAATAGCAATAAATGTTGTAATGCAAGCTATGGATAAAACTTTGACTGAAAAAGACTTAGACCAAATGAGTGAAAAAATAATTAATACGGTCAGAGATAAAACGGGCTCAACAATAAGATCTTGATGTCTGAAATTGATCGAATAAGAAATTTCGCAATAATTGCTCATATTGATCATGGTAAGTCAACGATTGCAGATCGTCTTATTCAAAAATGTGGAGGCTTAAGTGACAGAGAAATGTCAAATCAAGTTCTTGATTCAATGGATATTGAAAAAGAGAGAGGAATTACAATAAAAGCACAAACAGTAAGATTAAATTATAAAGCTAAAGATGGGAAAGATTATATTTTAAATATTATAGACACACCAGGTCATGTTGATTTTAGTTATGAAGTTAGTCGTTCTCTGTCTGCATGCGAAGGATCTTTATTAATTGTAGACAGCACCCAAGGTGTTGAAGCGCAGACGTTAGCCAATGTATATAAAGCTTTAGAGATTAATCACGAAGTCATTCCAATTTTAAATAAAATAGATTTACCTGCATCTGATTTAGAAAAAACAAAAAAAGAAATCGAAGATGTTATAGGTATTGACACCTCAAATGTGGTTAGCTGTTCTGGTAAAACTGGAGAGGGCATAGATGATATTTTAGAAAGTATTGTAAAAAATCTTCCTGCTCCAAAAGGTAAAAAAGAAGAAAAGTTAAAATCTTTACTAGTTGATAGTTGGTATGACACTTATCTAGGTGTGGTTATTTTAGTAAGGGTAATCGATGGACAGATAAAAAAAGGCATGAAAATTAAATTAATGTCCAATAATCAAGAACATATAATTGAAAAAGTTGGAGTTTTTACACCAAAGCCAACTGATATAAATGAATTAAACCCAGGACAAATTGGTTTTATTGTTACAGGAATTAAATCACTCTCAGAAACAAAAGTTGGAGATACGATTTGCGATGTTTTAAATCCTATTTTAGACCCTTTACCGGGTTTTAAACCTAGTAAACCAGTAGTTTTTTGTGGATTATTTCCTATAGATAGTTCCGAGTACGATAAATTAAAAGATGGTTTAGCAAAATTAAATTTAAACGACGCTAGTTTTTCTTATGAGGCAGAGTCTTCAAGTGCCCTGGGCTTAGGATATAGATGTGGATTTTTAGGTTTACTTCATCTTGAAATAATTACTGAAAGATTAGAAAGAGAATTTGATGTAAGTCTAATAACAACTACTCCAGGAGTTATTTATAAAGTTCATAAAATTAGAGGAGAAATATTAGACCTACAAAACCCAAGTAATATGCCAGATCCTTCTCAAATTGAAAAAATTGAGGAACCTTGGATCAAAGCAACAATTATTACTCCAGATGAATATTTAGGCACTATTATAAAAATATGCCAAGATAAAAGAGGAGTTCAATCTAATCTTGAATATTCTGGCAAAAGAGCAGTTTTAACTTATGAGCTTCCTCTTAACGAAGTAGTTTTTGATTTTAATGATCGATTAAAATCAGTCACAAGCGGTTATGCTAGCTTTGATTATGAAATTTCTGGTTATAAAGAAGGAGATTTAGTTAAACTAAGTATTCTAGTAAACACTGAACCAGTCGATGCTTTAGCAATGATTATACATAAAGATTTTGCCGAAAGAACCGGAAGACAAGTATGTGAAAAGCTTAAAGATCTTATTCCAAGACATAATTTTATGATACCCGTGCAAGCAGCTATTGGAGGAAAAATTATAGCAAGAGAATCAATTAAAGGATTTAAAAAAGACGTTCTTACCAAAATTCATGGTGGAGGAGCAAGAGATAGAAAAAGAAAACTATTAGATAAACAAAAAAAAGGAAAAGCTAGATCTAAACAATTCGGAAGAGTTGAGATACCGCAAGAAGCGTTTATTGGAGTATTAAAAATAAGCAAAGAAACTTGATTTAAAGTTCATAACTTAATGAAAATATAATATAGGATAATCTGATTTTAAATTTAAAATACTTATGAATTATCAAAAACTATTAAGATCAAAAAAATTTAAAATTGCAGTATGGGGCACAGGATACATAGGTCTTTCTACAATGGTTTATTTTTCAAAAGAGAACATAAATTGTATTGGATATGACATTGATAAAGAGAAAATAAGAAAAATAAATTCTGGAGTTTTACCATTGAAAGACCTTAAAACTTGGTTTGGGTTTGATATAAAAAAATTAGTAAAACAAAATTATTTAAAAGCAACTTCAGATTTTGATGATTTAAATAAAGAAAATTTTTTAGTGCATTTTATTGCTATTCCAACAGAAAAAGATGGCAAACCATATTATGAACCATTATTAAATGTTTTAGATAAAATTGTTAAACTTAAAAATGTCAATAACCAGTTTCCTCCAATAATTATTGTAGAATCAACGCTTGCACCAAAAGTTTCAGATAATAAAATAATTCCATTTTTAGAAAAATCTAAATTAGAAATTGGTAAGGATATCCTGTTTTCAGTTGCTCCAAGAAGAGATTGGTTCATTGAAGGTGTTAAAAATCTTAAAAATTTAGATAGAGTATATGGTTCAACTGATCGTAGATCAGCGCTATCAACCAGAGAAGTGCTATCAATTGTTTGTAAAAAATTACATGAAGCAAGCTCCTACAAAGTCTCCGAAATGGTTAAAAGCGTCGAGAATGCCTACAGACATATGGATATTACGCTTGCAAATCAACTTTCACTCGCTTTTCCAAAAGATAATATGAGAGAAGTTCTAAAATTAGTTGGAACAAAGTGGAATCTTGAAACTTTTCATCCAGGCATAGGCACAGGTGGATACTGCATTCCTTTGTCAAGTAGATATATTTTATCGCAAGTAAAAGATAAAAATAAACTTACCCTTTTAAGAGAGACCATAAAAACTGATGATAATATGAATTTGATACTTGCAAAATCAATTGCAAAGAAAAGATTTAAAAAAATTGGTATTCTAGGTCTATCTTATAAAGGAAATTTAAAAGTTAGTGTTTTATCTAAAGTTATTCCATTGGTTAGATCGTTAAAAAAAAATAAATTAAACGTTAAACTAAACGATCCATATTTTACTGATAAAGAGATTAAAGATATTCTTGATGTTAAAACATTTAAATTTCCAAATGATCTTAATAAATTTGATTGCATCATAATAACAGTTGATCACAAACAATTCAAAATCCCCGAAAAAAAATTAAAAAAATATCTAAAAAAATGTAAATTTATAGTTGATCATGACGGAGCTTGGAAAAATTATAATCTATCAAATAATTATCATTTATCAGGAGATAGTAATTGGATTTAATTAATTTTAAATTAAATTTTTTTAAGTATGAATAAAAAAATCAAATCAATCGTAACAGGCGGAGCTGGATTTATTGGGAGTAACTTAGTTGATAGATTAGCTAAAGAAGGTCATCAGGTAACAGTAATAGATAATTTTATTTCAGGTAATAAAGAAAATCTTTCACACCAAAGTAAGAGAATAGTTAAAATAATAAATCTAGACATTGTACAAGACAAGAAGTTGAATAAATACTTTTATAATGTAGATTACGTTTTTCATTTAGCTGGACTAGCTGAGATTATTCCAAGTATTAAAAATCCGAAGAATTATTTTATAAATAATGTACTAGGGACATTAAATGTTCTAGAGGCATGCAAAAATAAAAAAATAAAAAAATTTGTTTATGCAGCTTCCTCAAGTTGTTACGGTAACCCAAAAAAATTCCCAACATCCGAAGATGAAAAAGTTGATACAAAAAATCCTTATGCTATGACAAAATTTTTAGGTGAAGAGCTAGTAATGAAATATGCTACGATTTTTGGTATGCCAAACGTTTCTTTTAGATTTTTTAATGTTTATGGACCAAGGTTAAACACATCTGGGCAATACGGAGCTGTATTTAGTAATTTTTTAAAGCAAAAAAAAAACAAAAAACCTTTAACAATAGTTGGTAATGGAAATCAAACTAGAGATTTTATTTACGTTGAAGATTTAATCGATGCATTTTTACAAATTTTAAAAAATAAAAAAGTTAATGAAATTTATAATTTAGGGTCTGGCAAAGAAACCTCAATAAATAAAATTGCTCAAATATTTGGAGGAAAGAAAATTTTTGTTCCTAAACGACCAGGGGAGCCAAAAAGATCATTGGCAAATATTTCCAAGATAAGAAAAGATATTAATTGGACTCCAAAAATTTCAATAGAAGAAGGCATTAAAAGATTTTTAAAAAATTAATCATTTATTAATAACATTAGAAATTTGTTTAAACATATCTTTTTTTAATGGAAATTTATTTGTTTCAATATCTTTTTGAATTTCATAATAATTTTCCATTATAAATTTAGTTTTTTCTGTAAGTGACTCAACATTTCTTTTTGCTATGAAAATGCCTTTCCGACCCTTTATTATATGAGATATTTCCTCAAATATAAGAACTGGTCGTCTTCGTGCAAGTGACTCATCAACTACATAAGGCTGCCCTTCAGTGTAAGAAGGTAAAATGAAAATGTTATGATTATCAAAGGTATTAATTAATTCTTGTCTATTAGAAATATATCCTGGAAATTTAATGTTTTTAATATCTTTAATTAAATTTCCAAATTTTGATTGGAGAGCCAAATTTTTTGCTTTACCAATTATAGAAATTTCTATTTCAAACTTCATCTCTTTAAACATTTTTAAAAATTCATAGATCCCTTTTTCAGGATTAATTCTTGCAACACATAAAAATCTAACTTTATCAAGACTTACATT
>SYDM01000018.1 GCA_005801485.1 Rickettsiales bacterium | reverse complement strand
TTTTATGTAGGATCTACTTGTGGTAGATATGCAGGGCGAATATCTAATTCAAATTTTTTAATTAATAAAAAAAAATTCTATTTATCAAATAATGAAGATAAAACCACACTCCATGGAGGGAAAAAAGGGTTTAATAGTTTCATTTGGAAAAAAATAAATCATTCTAAAAATAAGATTACATATTTTTTAAAATCATTACACTTAGATCAAGGATTCCCAGGTAATTTAAATGTGTGGTGCACTTATCAACTTTTAAAAAAAAATTTAATTATTAAATATGATTATATTTCAGATGAATATACCCACGTAAATTTAACTAATCATAGCTATTGGAATTTAAACTTAAATAAAAAACAAAATATTTTTAATCACGATTTAAAAATTAATTCTTTAAAATTTTTAGAAGTAGATACAAAATTAATTCCTACAGGAAAAATAAAAGACACCAAGAAAACAATTAATGATTTCAGTAATTTTAATAATTTAGGAAAAAAAATTATTTTAATAAAAAAAAGAAATATTAAAAAAGTTTCAACTACAATTAATCAATCTGGATTTGATTTGACATATGTAGTTAAAAAAAATTCCAAGAATTATGTTGCCTCATTAAGAAATAATGATAGTAAAATTAAATTTGATATTTTTTCAAATTTACCAGGTGTTCAGCTTTATACTAGTCAAGGACTCAATTACCAAAAAAAATTATTTCCTTATCAGGGAATTTGTTTAGAAACTCAATTTTTTCCTGATGCTCCTAATAATAAAAGATTTCCAAGTACTTTAATTAAGCCAAATAAAAGATACTCGTTCTTTACAAAATTTTTAATTAAATATTAGATTAAAATTTTTTTAATCTCTTGCTGCGTATATATTTTTGGCTTTTCGCAATTAGTTCTTATCATTTCTGCAGTATTATTTTTTGATGAATTCATCGTTGACTCTATAATATCCAAAACATGCAGTGATAATTCAGCATTACATCTGTGTTTTATTCCTTTTTCAATGCTATAAGCCATTTCTGCTAAACCAGCTCCTCTATAATTAGCATTAGAAGAAGCTTCATTTAAACGACCGCTTTTATTAGTTATATTAATTTTACCCAATTCAAGACCATCGGTTTTGTGCTCTTCCCAGCTTCCCATATATTCTTTAGAGATAAAAACTGATCCACCAAACATGTTTGGATCTGGAACAATCATGGATCCTTTATCACCATAAAGTTCAATGTGGTTTCTTTGATGGTTTTGTACGTCAAAAGAAAGAGTTACTTGTATGATTGCCTCTGAGTGAAATTCAAGATTGAAGAGGTAGGTTGTAGGACAATTTACTTTAAATTCTTTTCCAATCTTTGGCCCAATACCAATCGTTCTAGTTTCAAACACTTTTGTTGATAATGATTGAACTTTTTTAACAGGCCCTAATAAATTTACTAACGCTGTGATATAATAAGGCCCCATATCTATAACTGGACCACCTGCTTCTTCGTCGAACCAAGACTCTGGATTTGGATGATAAGATTGAACACCAGGAAAGGCAAATATAGCATTACCTAATCTGATATTTCCAATTATTTTATTTTCTATTAATTCTCTGCTTTTTTGAATTCCACCACCTAAAAAAGTATCAGGAGCATTACCTAAATATAATTTTTTTTTATTTGCTAATTCTAATAAAGTTTTTCCATCTTTAAGTTTAGTACACATAGGTTTTTCACTATAACAATGCTTGTTTGCATCAAGTGCCTTCTTACTAACTTCAAAATGAGCTTTGGGTATAGTTAAATTTAAAATAATATCTATATCTTTATCATTTAATAATTCTTCAATTCTTACAGCTAAAATTTTATTTTCATTTGCACATTTAATAGCAGCATCGTGATTTATATCTGCACATTTTACAATTTTGAAATTATTAAAATAAAGATGACTTCTAAAATAGGTTTCTGCAATATGCCCGCAGCCTATCAGGCCAACTTTAAAAATTTTTGCCATATGACTAGATGCCTTGTCTTTGTTTCTTTTTACCTTCTTGATGCTCTTTTAAAGCTTTTTTGTTTTCAGCCGTGTTAGGTAATTGTAGGGTTGGGGACTCCCAGTATGCTGAGCCTTCTAACCATTTATATCCATCTGTCTTAATCGAGATAAGATAGGTATGTTTAGATTTTTTTGCTCTTTTAAATGCTTCTTCTAATTCAGCAATTGAATTTACGTTTTCAGCTTTTGCTCCCATACTTTCTGCGTGTTTTGCAAAATCAACAGGGACTAAATTTGTTATTTTTGAAGAACTAAACTGACAATTAAATTCTTTTCCACCCTTATATAATTGAAGTCTATTAATTACTGCGTGTCCACCATTATCACAAACTATAATAATTAATTTGTGACCCGTAATTACTGCGCTATAGATATCTGAATTAAAAAGAAGATATGAACCATCCCCTACGAATGAAATTACTTCTTTATCAGGATTAGCCATCTTGATGCCTAAGGCACCAGAGATTTCATAACTCATACAGCTAAATCCCCATTCACTTTCATGAGTATTTAATTCTCTTGGCCTCCATACTTGAACCACTTCGCCAACTAAACCTCCGGCGGCTGTAACAGCGATATCTGTTGGATCAGAATTTCTGTAAACAGCTCCCACTGCTTGAGCGTAACTTGGTAATTTTTGATTAGTTGGGCCGCTTTCTTTTTCAATATATGCATCCCAGTTTTTTAGCTCTAATTTTGATTTATTATGCCAATCAGCAGGTGCCTTCCAAGAACCGAGTGCATGTGAGAGTTCTAATAAAGTAACTTTAGCATCACCTACAATAGCTTGAGCCATATGTTTATTTGCATCAAATCTAGCTGCATTAATTGATAATAATTTAAAATTTGGATTCTCAAAGTTTGTCCAAGAACCAGTTGTAAAATCTCCAAGTTTTGTTCCTATAGCTATTGCTAAATCTGTTTCTTTGGATAGATTATTTGCTGCCCTTCCACCAAGACCCCCGATAACACCAACATAATGTGAATGATCTTTTTTCAATGTTGAATATCCCATAACAGTTTGAGTTACAGGAATATTATGTTTTTTTGCAAAATCACTTAATTCATTCATAGCATCAGAGTAAAAAACACCTCCGCCTGAAATAAGAATAGGTTTTTCTGATTTCTTTATTAATTCAACAGCTTGTTTGATTTGAAAATCGTCAGGTCGTGGTCTTCTAATACTATGAATTTTTTCTTTAAAAAAATCACTTGGATAATCATAAATTTCTCCTTGCACATCTTGAGAAAGTGATATGCATGTAGGTCCGCAATCTGCTGGATCTAACATGATTTGTATAGCTTGTGGTAAACTCTGTAAGATTTGCTCTGGTCTTGTTATTCTGTCAAAGTATCTTGTAACAGATTTAAATGCATCATTAGCAGTAATATTAGGAGCATTAAAATGTTCTACTTGTTGAAGAACAGGATCTGGCATTCTATTTGCAAAAGTATCTCCAGGCAAAAAAAGTATTGGTAATCTATTACTCATAGCAACAGCTGCGGCTGTAATCATGTTTGTAGACCCCGGGCCTACTGAAGATGTTGCAATAAATATTTGTTTTCTTCGCTTAGCTCTTGAATAAGCAATTCCTGTTAAAGCCATGTTCTGTTCATGATGACCTCTCCACGTAGGAAGTTCTTTTTTATTTTCTTCTAAAGCTTGACCGATACAAGCAACATTTCCGTGACCAAAAATACCAAATACACCTGGGAATAGGGGTTCTTTTTTTCCATCAATTAGTATTTTTTGAGCTATTAAATGTTTAATTAGAGCGTGTGCACAAGTTAGTTGAATTGTTTTCATAATTTCACTAAATTGGAAATTAATTAATTAGCTTCAATTAAGCAACAAAAATTTATATGTACGAAAAATTCGGACAATTCATAGATGGTAAATGGCAAAAATCTAAAAAAGGTGAAACGTATGATGTTATCAATCCAGCTACTGAAGAAGTTTTAGGTAAAGCATCAAAAGCTTCTGAGGCAGATGTTAACAAAGCTTTAAAATCAGCTGAGAAAGGTTTAGAGGTTTGGAAAAAAACTCCTCCTTGGCAAAGGGCAAAAATAATTCGTAAAATTGCTGATCTCATGAGGGAACGTACTGATGTATTGGCAAAATGGTTAACTTTAGAAGTTGGTAAACCTTTAACCGAAGCGGCTGGCGAAGTAGGTGGAGCAGCAGATATTTTTGAATGGAACTCTGAAGAAACGAAAAGAATTTATGGACAAATTGTGGAAAGTAGATTTGAAAATACTAGAATGTTTGTTAGATACGATCCTGTTGGAGTAGTCGCGGCATTGATACCATGGAACTTTCCGATCGTTTTAGCTTCAAGAAAAATTTCAACCGCTTTAGCAGCAGGATGTTCGGTTATTTGTAAGCCCGATGTTATTACACCTGGTAGTGTGATGGAATTAATGAATTTAATAAATGAAGCTGGAATTCCTCCTGGCGTTGTTAACCTTTTGTCTGGTGATCCTGAAAAAATTTCAACTCAATTAATTTCATCAAATATCGTAAAAAAAATTTCTATTACTGGATCAACAAGAGTTGGAAAATTGATATTAAAACAAGCAGCTGACAAAGTTCAAAGGGTTACTATGGAATTAAGTGGTCACTCTCCATTTATTGTTTTTGATGATGTCGATATTAATAAAGTAACTGATATGGCTATCACCGCCAAGTTTAGAAATGCTGGACAAGTTTGTATATCTCCAAATAGATTTTATATTCACGAGTCTAAAAAAGAAGAATTTACTAATTTAATGGTTACAAAGGCTACTAAATTAAAGATTGGAAATGGATTGAACAAAGATACCGTATTAGGTCCCCTTACAACTGACAAAAGATTAAAAGAAATCGAAACTTTGGTTGAAACTACCAAAAAAGAAGGTGCTAGAGTTTTATGTGGCGGAAAGAGACCTGCGGAATTTAATAAAGGTTATTATTATGAGCCCACTGTATTTGATAACGTGAAAGACCATTATACTATAATGAGACAAGAGCCATTTGGTCCTCTTGTTCCAATTTTAACATTTAAAGACACTGAAGAGGTCATTAAAAGAGCAAACGATAACGATTTAGGATTAGCTAGTTATATATTTACAAATAACTTAGAAAAAGCTCATAAAGTTTCTGAAAGAATGGAAACAGGAACATGTGCGGTTAATACGGCAGCTGTCGCTTTTGCAGAAGTTCCCTTCGGTGGTATCAAACAAACAGGTTACGGAAGAGAAGGTGGATCTATGGCAATTAAAGATTATCTAAACATAAAATATACTCACTTTGGGATTAATTATTAGCTGTGAGAAAAAATAATCTAAAAAAATTAATTCAAGAAGGAAAACCAATTATTAATGGTTGGCTACAAATTCCACATTCATATCCTGCCGAAGTAATGGCAAAGCAAGGATACGACTCTCTTACAATTGATATGCAGCATGGGGTAGTCGATTATCCAAATGCGCTCCAGATGCTTCAGGCTATATCAACAACAGACGTTGTGCCAATGGCTAGAGTAAACTGGAATGAGCCTGGACAAATTATGAAAATATTAGATGCTGGTGCCTATGGTATTATATGTCCAATGGTGAGCAATAAGAAAGAAGCAGAATCATTTGTTCAAGCATGTTTGTATCCACCAAAGGGATATAGAAGCTATGGACCTATTAGAGGACTCTTATATGGAGGCGCTGACTATGGGAAACATGCAAATGATGAAATTTTAAAGTTCGCAATGATTGAAACAAAAGAAGCATTGTCTAATTTAGATGAAATTATGTCGACAAAAGGTTTAGATGGAATCTATATTGGTCCGGCTGATTTAAGCTTAGCAATTGGAGAGGATCCTAGTTTTGATATACCTGAATCTAGTCCTGTATTTAAAGTGATACTAACTATTTTAGAACATGCTAAAAAAAATAAAATTATCCCTGCTATCCATAATATGAGCCCTGAGTACGCGGAAAAAATGATTAATCTTGGTTTTAAATTGGTAACAATCGGAGCAGATCAAAGATATATGGCAGCGGGAGCAAAAGCAGCTATAGACAAGGTTAGAAAAATTAGTACAAAAGATACTTCTAAAACTTACTAAATTTTAATGAGCTATTATGTATATATGCTCAAATCAATTGAAAAAAAACCTGTAACATACGTTGGTTATTCGATTAATTTAAAAAAAAGGATTGAACTACATAATAAAGGTAAGGGTGCTAAATTTACCAGAGGACGGAAATGGAAGCTTATTTACATAGAAAAATGTAATTCAAAAAATCAAGCAATTTCAAGAGAATATTATATAAAGAAAAATAAAAAAATAAGAAATCAGATTAAAAAAAAATTTTTATGAAAATTTCAATTTTATTACCTTATAAAGAAAATTTTTCATCTGATTACCCGGGTGCTGTCTCACTTTTTATAAGAGATACATCAATAAAAAGCAAATATAGAAAAAATATTTGTGTTTACGGAAGTACTAATTATAAAAATATATTTAAAATTAATTATCAAAATATAGATTTATCAAATTTTTTAATAGGAAGTAAAACCATTGCATACCTGAATAAATTTATTAATTTTGAAAAACAAAAACCTTCTAAAATAATAGAAATACATAATAGACCTAATTATGTAAAATATCTTAAAAAAAAATTAATTTCTAAAACATATACTATTTTTTTTCATAATGATCCTTTATCAATGGATGGTTCAAAATCTATTGCTGAAAGAAAATTTCTTTTAAAAGAAACATATAGAATTATTTTTAATAGCGCTTGGTCAAAAAATAGATTCTTAGAAGGACTTGATTATAAATATGTAAATAGTGAAAAACTAAAAATCATTTTTCAATCTGCTAACTTAGGTAAATTAAGTGATATAAAAAATAAAAAAAAATGGATAACTTTTGTTGGAAAACTTAATAGAGCTAAAGGATATGATATTTTTGGAAAAGCAATTATAAAAATATTAAATAAAAATATAAATTGGGTTGCAAATATAATTGGCGATGAAAAAAGAGAGAAAATTAATTTTGATCACGCAAGAATAAAAAAATATGGTTTTTTAAAACATGAGAAAGTTTTATCTATTTACAGACAAACAAGTATAGCGGTTGTTTGTTCTAGATGGGAAGAGCCATTCGGAAGAACAAGTTTAGAGGCCGCAGCTAATGGTTGTGCTGTGATTATTTCAAAGAATGGAGGATTACCAGAAACTGTTACAAATGCTGAGATTCTAAACAAAACTAATTCTACAGAACTTTATAAAAAAATAAATGATTTAATTAAAAATGTTGAAAAACGTAAAAAATTACAAATTCTTTCTATTAAAAATTTTATTTTTACACATAAATACATAACAAATTTAATTGATGAATATAGAGATGAAAAAATTAAACTAATCAAATCTTTCTTCATTGAAAATAAAAGTAAAAGCTTACGAATCTTACACATAACTAATTTTAACGAAAGATTTGATGGAAGATTATTTTTTAATACAGGTAGAAGGATTAATAATGGATTTATTAGACTAGGACATAGCGTTCTAGGTTTTAGTGATAGAGATATAGTAAAATATTACAAATCTTATAAAGATTTTACTGGAGCAGCTACATTAAATGAAAAACTAAAAATTACGTGCTACAATTTTAGTCCAGATCTCATTGTGCTTGGTCATTGTGATTTAATTAATGCCCAACAATTAGGAAATTTAAGAGATGATTTTCCCAGAATTAAAATTGCGCAATGGTTTTTAGATCCTTTAAATTTAGACGGTCCAGATTTTGAAAAAAATAAAAAACGAATTTTGGATAAATCAGATGTTATAGATGCCAATTTTATTACTACCAGTCCAAAAGTTTTAAATTTCCTACCAAAAAAAATAGAAAATTTCTTTATACCAAATCCGGTTGATTCATCTTTTGAAACTTTGAATAATTTTAAAAAAAAATGCTCTATTGATGTTTTTTTTGCTCTAAGTCATGGTGTTCATAGAGGAATACTAAAGGGGGGTAAAATAGATGATAGAAGCAACTTTTTAAATAGTCTTTTAAATAAAGCTAAAAATATTAAATTTGATATTTACGGTATGAATAATAAACAACCTCTATGGGGTAATCATTTTTTTAAAACGATTTCAAATGCAAAAATGGGACTAAATTTAAGTCGTGGAAATCCAATTAAATATTACAGTAGTGATCGTATTGCACAAATAGTTGGAAACGGATTAGTCACTTTAATTGATGAAAAGACTCAATATTCTGATTTTTTTACAAATAAAGAAATGGTTTTTTATAAAAATGTTGATGATCTTATATCAAAAATATTAAAAATTAATAATGATGATAAACTTAGAAAATCTATAGCTGAAGCTGGCAAAATTAAATATTTTAAATATTTTAATTCTTTAATAGTTGCAGAATTTATCATTAACAAAACTTTAAACATTAATAAAAATAAAAAAGTCTTTTGGAATAATTAATGTTTTCCGTAATAGTTCCAACTTTTAATAACATTAATTATTTAAAATTATGTATCAATAGTTTAATAAAAAACTCAAAATATAAACATGAATTAATTTTTCATGTTAATGAAGGAAAAGACGGTACTTTAAACTTTTTAAATGAAAATCATTATAAATTTTCTTTTTCAGCTATAAATACTGGTGTATGTGTAGCTTTTAATGAGGCTGTAAAGTTAGCGTCTAAAAAATATATATTATTAGCGCACGATGATATGTACTTTTGTCCTAATTGGGATGAAATTTTGATAAATGAAATTAATAATTATCCTATTGATAAAGATTTTTTTCTATCAGGAACTATGGTTCAACCTTTTTCATCGTATATAGAATTAAATTGCGGAAAAAGTTATTTAGATTTTGATGAAGAAAAACTATTAAAAGAAGTTAACAAAATAGATTTTCATGACTTTCAAGGCACACATTGGCAACCTTCATTAATACCAGTAAAAACATGGAATAAAGTAGGGGGATTTAGTGAAGAGTTTAGCCCTGGACTTGGTTCAGATCCAGACTTCAACATGAAGTTATGGAATATAGGAGTAAGATTGTTTAAGGGTATGGGCAAATCAAGAGT
>SYDM01000017.1 GCA_005801485.1 Rickettsiales bacterium | reverse complement strand
AACCAAACAATTCTAGTTGGTTGTCTTTATATGGAGTTTCAATTTTAACAGGTATTGGTTTTACAATGAGTTTATTTGTTGGAAATTTAGCTTTTGCAAATTCTAATACTTATTTAAACGGAGTAAAAATAGGAGTATTAGCTGGGTCGCTTTTATCTACTTTAGTTGGTTACTTTATTTTATTACTTGTTACAAAAAAAAATGATTAGTCCTGAAATAATAAAGTTTGCTTCTGACATCAGTAATTATGGAATAAAACAAAATTCTAAAATTTCAGCTATTGTTAAAAATAAAATTTGTGGTGATAAAATTACTATTGGATTAAAAATTACTAATAAAACAATTAAAAAAATGAGCTATGAAACTGAATCTTGCATATTTTGCCAAGCTTCTGCTAGCTTGCTTTCTAAATCAATTAAGAATAAAAATATTACTAATCTATCTTTTTATTTAAAAAATATAAAAAAAAATAAAAACTTTAAAAAACTTTTAAAAAACAAAGAAAGAATTAATTGTATAAATTTACCATTTGAAGCTTTAAAAAAAGCAATTAATACTAAAAAATGAAAAAAGTTTTTGTTATATTTATTATGATATTTAGTTTTTTTGCAAAGGGTAATGCTCAGTACGATCAATTAGCAACTAATTTTAAATTTAATGATATTGATGGCGATATTATTAATTTAGCTGAATATAAAGACAAAGTTATACTAGTTGTAAACGTTGCAAGTAGATGCGGTTTTACTAATCAGTATGAAGATCTTCAAAAATTATCGACTGCATATAAAAATAGAGGATTAATTGTTATAGGTGTACCGTCTGATAATTTTAAACAAGAGCCAGGATCAAATAAGGAAATTAAAAATTTTTGCGAAACTGCATTTGGAATTAATTTTCCAATAACAGAAAAAACTAATATCATTGGAAAAGAAGCTCATCCTTTTTTTGTATGGGCAGCGGAAAATTACGGGGGCTCAGCAATTCCAAAATGGAATTTTCACAAAATTATTATTGGTAAAAATGGTAAAGTAGCTAATACATTTACGTCAGTTACCAACCCATCCTCTGATAAATTTATAGCTTCTATTGAAAAAGAACTTAAAAATTAAAACTCATGCCGTCAAAGGCAGGTATAATATTTGATGGAAGTTTTTTTTTTAAAATATTATAATCAAGATCAACGTGTAAATTAGTAAGAATTGTTTTTTTGGGCTTAAGGTCTTTAGCTAAAGCAGTAGCTTCATCAAAATTGAAATGACCTGGATGAAATTTAAATCTTAAACAATCTATAATTAAGAAATCTAGATTATTCAACAGTTTTTTTGAATTATTAGGAATCTTGCTGCAGTCACTTATATAAGCAATTTTATTAAATACGTAAGCAGATGATTTAATTAAGCCGTGCTGAACTTGAAAGGAGTTAATTTTAATTTGATTCATACCCTTCTCGATTAAGAAATTATTTTTTATTATATGTGCTTTAGCTATTGGTTTGTAGCCTTGCTTAGAAATAAAACAAAAATCATATTTAGTTTTTAATTCTTTAATAGTCTTTTTACTTCCATAAATATCAATTTTTTTTTTATTTTTCCAAAAAAAAGGTCTTAACTCAAAAATTCCTGAAGTTTGATCAGCATGCTCATGTGTGTATAAAACTGAATCAACATTTTTTAAATTATTTTGTTTAAATTGAATTTTAAGATCTGGCGATGTATCGATTAAAACTGATATATTTTTATATTGAAAATGAGCACAACATCTAGTTCTTATATTTTTTTTATTTTTTTTATTACAATTTCCCCAATAGTTAGTAATCCAAGGAGAACCTAATGAACTTCCACATCCTAATATAGTAAACTTATTTTTCAATTCAATTTTCCAAATAGTTTAAAAAAATTAGACGACGTTGTTTCAGCAAAAGTTTTAGCATCGATACCTTTTAAATTAGCTAAAAAGTTTACTGTATGAACAATATGAGAAGGTTCATTGGTCTTTCCTCTCAAGGGTTCTGGAGACAAATAAGGAGAGTCTGTTTCAACTAATAAACGATCATTTGGCAAAGTAAGGAAAGTTTCAGCTAGTTCTTTTGATTTTTTAAAAGTCACAACTCCACTGGCTGAAATATAACATCCTATGTCAACTAATTTGTGTGCAAATATTTTGCTCCCTGTAAAACAGTGAATTAAAATTTTAAAATCTTTATTTTTCTTTTCAATTTTTAAAATTTCATACGTTTCATCTTCGGCTGATCGAGTATGAACAATCAAAGGTAAATTTAAATTTTGCGCAGCTTTTATATGTTCGATAAATATTTTTTTTTGAATATTTCGATCTGAATGGTCATAATAAAAATCAAGACCAGTCTCACCAATACCAATTATTTTATTATTTAAACTAGCTTTTTTTATAATTTCTAGAGATGTTAGATTTTTATAATTATTTGTTTCGTGCGGATGGATCCCATATGTTCCGTATACATTTTTATAATTTTCAACAATTTTAATGATTTTGTCATAGCTTTCATTGGTTGTTGAAATACTCAAAAGATACTCAACACCGTTTTTAAAAGCACGATTTATAACTTCTTTTAAACTTGAATTAATAGGTTCGTATTCTAAATGGCAATGTGAATCAATTATCATCTTCTATTTTTTTAAAAAGTATTGATATTTTTTTAAACTCTAAATTATGATTAAAAATATCAATTTTATTGATATCTTTAATTTGCTTATTTTCATCTTTTAGATTCATTGTATTTAAAATTTTTTCACTGCTTATAGGAATAATTGGACTAAGTAAAATACATATATTTTTAATTTGCGTTACAATTGTAAATAAAATTGTATTCATTCTTTCTATATTAGTTTTTTTAATTGACCAAGGCTGTAAGTCATTAAAATATTTATTTGCATTAAATGAAAATTCTACTACTTTTTTGATATAATCATTTAAACTTTGACTGTTCATATCTGAAACTAGCTCCGGAACTTTATTAATTAGCTTATCTAGAAGATTAATATCTTCATTTGCTAACTTGCCAGGCTTAGGTAACTTTCCTTCGCAATTTTTTTCTATAAAACTAAAAACTCTTTGGCATAAATTTCCAAAATTATTTGCTAAATCATTATTAATACAATTTTTAAGATTTTCCATTGAAACATTTCCATCATTTCCTAATGAAACTTCTTTTATTAAATAATATCTAAGTTGATCTATTCCGTACTTATCAATTATTTCAAGAGGGTCTAAAATATTGCCTAGTGATTTTGACATCTTTTTTTCGTCCGACAAAATCCAGCCATGACCAAAAACTTTATGGGGAAGCGGAATATTTGCTGCCATTAAAAAAGCAGGCCAATAAACTGTGTGAAATCTTAAAATATCTTTGCCTATAATATGAATGCTCGCTGGCCAAAATTTTTTATATAATGGATCTTCTGTATTCGGGAAATTTAAGGCACTAATGTAATTAGTTAACGCATCGAGCCATACATAAATAATGTGTTTATCATTATTTGGCACTTTTATACCCCATTTGAAAGATGTTCTGCTTACAGAAAGATCGTTTAATCCACTTTTAACAAATTGCACTATTTCATTATTTCTTGATTTTGGAGAAATAAAATCTTGATTCTTTTTATAATATTCTAAAAGTTTATCTTGCCATGCAGATAGTTTAAAAAAATAAGATTCTTCCTCGAACCAATCAACGAGAGATCCAGAAGATTTTGAAATTTTTTTTGCATTCTCTGTGGTTATTTCATCTTCAGTGTAGTAGGCTTCATCAGAAACAGAATACCATCCTGCGTATTTGGATAGGTATATATCTCCAGACTCAAGAAGTTTATTCCATATAGCTATTACAGATTGATGATGCCTCTTTTCAGTGGTTCTAATAAAATCATCATTTGAAAGATTTAAAGTTTTAGTTAATTCTTTAAATTGTTGAGAAATTTCATCACAAAAAGATTTTGGATCTTTATTATTTTTTTCTGCTTCGCGTTGAATTTTTAAACCATGTTCATCTGTTCCGGTTAAAAAAAACACATTTTTACCTTCAAGTCTTTTGAATCTAGCAAATATATCAGCTACAATACTTGAATAAGCATGTCCCATATGTGGCTTACCAGAAGGATAATAGATTGGTGTAGTTATATAAAAATTATCATTAGACATTTTTTAATTTTACTTCGATTGAATTTATAACTGAATTTATGTTTAGATTATAATAAATCAAATCATTTATATTTTTAACAATACTTGATTTTACATCTAGTAAGATACTTATTTTTTTTTCATTTATTTGCACTAATCTAAGAAAGTATTGATCAATTAAAAAAAGTGTCAAATTGATTAAAATTTTATCTTTATTCTTTTTAAAAGCATTTAATAATTTATTAATTTTTGTTAAAAAATTATCATTTTTATCTATGTTAAATTTTAAAAATCTTTCATTAAATTGTAATAACAGGCCAGGAGTTAAATCGTTATTAAAATCTATTAAATTTTTAATATTATTATTTTTTAACAAATAATTAATAACTGAGTTAACTTCGATGCTATTTAAAAAAATACTTGTTTTAAGACTTCTAGAAGAAATAGTTTCTGCAAGATCAGATTGCTGATTATTAATAAGAATAAAAAAATTATTAATTGTGGGCTCTTCAAGCAACTTAAGCAAAGCATTTACTGAATTTTCGTAAATAAATTCTACATCATCAATAATGGTAAATCTTAGATTATTCGAAAGTGAAGTTCTAGATAAGGTTGATTTTAAATTTCTGATATCATCGATTTTTATATTTTTACTTTCATCAGTTTGAATAAAAACAACATCCTGACTGGTATGATTTAAAAGTTGATTGTAAAAAACTGATTCTGGGTTAATTATTTTATTTTTATGATCATAAGGTTTTTTTTCATTTAAAGTAAAAATATAATTAAGAAAATGGATAACTAAAGTAAATTTACCTATTCCTTTTTTGCCAGTTAAAAGTAAAACTTTTGGAAATTTTTTTAAATTATATAGGTTAATCATCTCATCCAAATAACGATCCATTGCAATTAATTTAATAGAATTTATAGGATTTAGAAAATCTGAGCTTATCATTATAATTTAATTAATTTTTTTAAAACAACAGATAATATTTCTTTCTCTAATTCTGGCGTATTTTTAGATGAATCGAAAACTAAATAGTTTTTATTTTGCTTAGCTAAAAATAAAAAAGCGCTTTGAGCTTTTTTATAAAAACTAGTTTTTAATTT
>SYDM01000016.1 GCA_005801485.1 Rickettsiales bacterium | reverse complement strand
TTGCTGAGAAAGTTTTCTTTTTCATTTACAAAGCTAGTTTAAATGCAAAATCTTTACCTAAACTTTGTGATAAATGAACACTAAATTTTGCCGCTTCAGCTCCATCAATAATTCTATGATCGTATGAAAGTGAGATGGGTAAAATTTTTCTTGTAATAAATTGATTATCTATTTTCACAACTTTATCATAAGTTTTTCCAACACCGAGAATAGAAACTTCTGGAGAATTAATAATCGGAGTAAAAAAAGTCACCCCACCAATTCCACCTAAACTTGAAACAGTCATAGAACCGCCAAAAAATTCTTTTTTATCAATCTTAAGCTCCTTACATAGTTTGCTCACAGTTCTCAATTTTTCACCAATTTCTTTGATTTCTAGTTTGTCGACATTTCTAATTTTTGGAACCATTAAACCATGCGGCGTATCAACAGCTACTCCAATATGAAAATAATTTTTATAAATTACTTTTCCATTTTCAGGATCTATTGAAGTATTGAAATTTGGATAGGTTTTTAAAGCATTAACCATTGCTCTCATAATAAAAGCTAAAGGCGTAACAGATATTTTTTGACCGGTATATAAATCTAGAAGAGAACTTCTAAATATTTCCATTTCAGTAATGTCCAACTCATCATGGTGAGTAACATGCGGAATTTCTGTCCAAGACCTTACAAGATGGGGACCTGAAAGTCTTTTAACTCTTGGTATATCTTTTATTTCTACTTTACCAAATTCATGATGTTCATATTCATTTTTAATAATTTTTTTATTTTGTGTGGTTTGAGATACATTATTGCTTAGTTTGTTTCTAATATGATCTTTGACATCTTCCGTCGTAATTCTTCCGGCTCGTTCAGAACCAGGTATTTCCTCAATATCAGCTCCTAACTCTCTTATAAATTTCCTTACATTTGGACTAGCTGATTTTGTTTTTACTCCAGAAAATAAAGAAATTGGTGCCGGAGTTTTTGACTCTTTAATTGTTGGAAAATCTATGACTTCTTTATTTTCTTTTTTCTCATCAACCTTATTACTTTTATCTGTTTCTATTAATAAAATTATACTTCCTTCTGAAACTTTATCTCCTACTTTAATATTAATTTTTTTAATTTTGCCATCATAATTTGATGGAACTTCTACACTAGATTTATCGCTTTCTAGTGTAATCACAGAATCATTTTTTTTTATTGTTTGTCCTTCTTTTACTAAAACCTCTATGACTTCTACTTCCTTAAAATCACCAATATTAGGTAAAATAATTCTTTGTTCAGACATGATTAAAGTTTAGTTGGAAAAGCTTTATTTTTATCAATATTATATTTCTTAAGAGCTTTTTCAGCACTATCAGTACCTATCAACTGTTCTTTTGCCAGAGCACTCAGTGTGTAAGCTACTATGTGTTCTTTATCCACTTCAAAAAATTTTCTTAAATTTTTTCTTGTATCGCTTCTACCAAAACCATCTGTCCCTAAAGAATAAAAAGATTTTTTAGTATAAGGTCTTATTTGATCAGAAAAAGATCTAACATAATCAGAAACTGCTATGACTGGTCCATCTCTTTTTTCTAAACATTCTTCTACATAATTTTTTTCTTTTTTATTATTAGGATTTAAAAGATTTTTTCTTTCAGTCTCCATTCCATTTTTTCTTAATTCATTAAAACTAGTAACGCTCCAAATATCTGAGTCCACACCATATTCTTCAGATAATATTTTTGCAGCCGCAATTGCCTCTCTTAAAATTGTTCCAGAACCTAGTAATTGAATTTTTATTTTACCTTTGTTTTTATATTCCTTAAATAAATACATGCCTTTTAAAATCTCTTCATCAACTCCTTCGGGTTTTTCAGGGTGAGGATAATTCTCATTCATTACTGTAATATAGTAAAAAATATTTTCATTTTTTTCATGCATTCTTCTCAATCCCTCTCTAAAAATAACAGCTAATTCATAAGCAAATGTAGGATCGTAAGATACGCAGTTTGGAATCATAGAAGCCAAGATATGACTGTGTCCATCTTGGTGTTGAAGCCCTTCTCCTGCAAGAGTAGTTCTTCCAGCAGTTGCTCCAATTAAAAAACCTCGAGCTTGTGCATCTCCAGCTGCCCATGCTAAATCTCCTATTCTTTGAAAACCAAACATCGAATAAAATAAATAAACAGGTATCATTTCAATGTCATGATTTGTATAAGCTGTTGCCGCCGCAATCCAAGATGACATTGCACCTGCTTCAGTAATGCCTTCTTCTAAAACTTGTCCACTTTTATCTTCTCTATAAGAACTTAACTGTTCAGAGTCTACCGGCTCATATTTTTGACCCTCATGAGCATATATTCCAATTTTTGTAAAAAAGCCTTCCATGCCAAAGGTTCGAGCCTCATCTGGAATAATGGGAACTAATCTAGGCGCAACACTTTGATCTCTTAAAAGATTAGTTAACATTCTGACAAGAGCCATTGTTGTAGACATTTCTTTTTCTCCGGTCGTTTTCATGAAACTTTCAAATATATCTTTTGGTGGAGCTTTAATTGGTTTTGCGAAAGAAGATCTTTCTGGTATAAAACCTCCAAGCTGTTTTCTTCTTTCTTTTAAGTATCTAATCTCTTCAGATGATTCAGAAGGTTTATAAAACTCAATGTTTTTTACCTGTTCATCAGTTAATGGAACATTAAATCGATCTCTATAGTATAGTAAATCTTGTTCATCTAATTTTTTTTGTTGGTGTGTAGTATTGATACTTTCTCCAGACTTACCCATACCATAACCCTTAACTGTTTTTGCTATTATAACAGTTGGAGAGCCTTGGTTTTGCGTAGCAGCATAATAGGCTGCATAAACTTTATGAGGATCATGCCCACCTCTATTTAGTTTCCAGATATCATTATCAGTCATTGAAGAAATTAATTCTTTCAATTCAGGGTATTTACCAAAAAATTTCTCTCTTACATATGCGCCCCCTTTGGCTTTCATAGCTTGGTATTCACCATCCACACACTCATTCATGCGTTTGATAAGCATTCCTGATTTATCTGCTTTTAATAGAGGGTCCCAGTAGGATCCCCAAATTACTTTTAATACATTCCAGCCAGCACCTCGAAAGCTTCCTTCTAGTTCTTGAATAATTTTTCCGTTTCCTCTTACTGGCCCATCAAGTCTTTGAAGGTTACAATTAATAACAAAAATTAAATTATCTAATTTCTCTCTTGCTGCTAAACCAATTGCTCCTAATGATTCTGGTTCATCCATTTCTCCATCACCTAAAAAGACCCAAACTTTTCTTCCCTCTTCTTTTAGTAAGCTCCTATTAATAAGGTATTTCATAAATCTTGCTTGGTAAATTCCCATGATTGGTCCTAGTCCCATCGAAACCGTTGGAAATTGCCAAAACTTTGGCATTAACCATGGATGAGGATAAGACGATAGCCCGTTAGCATCTACCTCTTGTCTAAATCGATTTAATTGTTTTTCTGTAATTCGTCCTTCTAAAAATGCACGTGCGTACATACCTGGCGAAGAGTGTCCTTGAAAATAAATTAGATCCCCGCCAAAACTTTTATTTTTAGCTCTCCAAAAATGATTCATTCCAACATCGTAAAGTGTAGCAGCAGATGCGAATGTTCCAATGTGACCTCCGAGTTCACTACTAATTTTATTAGCCTTTACAACCATAGCTGCCGCATTCCATCTAATATAAGCGCGTATTTTTTTTTCTATATTTTGATCACCTGGTGATTTAACTTCTAATTCAGGTGGAATAGTATTTACATAAGGAGTTGTTCTGGTGTCAGGCAAGACTAATCCAGCCGAATAAGCTTCCGATATAATTTTATTTAGCAGATAACTTGCACGTATAGGGCCATCATTTTCTATTACATCATTTAAAGATTCAATCCATTCTTTAGTTTCAAGTGGGTCAATATCATCTTTTGATGAGGCTTGGGCAAAAACTTTTTTAATTTTATTTGGATTAAAATCTTTTATTTTATCTTTTTGTATATTTTTTTCTTCAATTACAGTTATATTTTTTTGATTTATTTTTTTTTCATAGACGTCTGAGGCACCATTTGTAAGTTTAGCTAATAAGCTTCCTTTTGAAACTTTGTCGCCAATTTTGACATTTAATTCAAGTATTTTTCCAGAAAAAGGAGAAGGAACCTCCACACTTGATTTGTCACTTTCTAAAGTAACGATAGGGTCATCTTTGTTTATTTGGTCTCCTACTTTTACCAAGACTTCAATTATTTCTACTGATTCAAAATCTCCAATATCTGGAACGATAATACTTTGTGTCATAATTTTAAGAATATTTAAATATACACTTATAAAAATTTAGTAAAATGAAAAAATCACTTAAAAAACCCTCTAAACGTTCACAATATTTGTTTTTATACTATTAAATCTTTTGTTTATTATTTAGAAAAGAAACTAATATAGCTAAAATAATAAATATCGTTACTGCGTTATTTGTTGAAAAAAAACTTCCTGATGATCTTACTGGAAAAAATTCACAAATGAAGATTAAAAAAAAAGGTAAAATTTGACTATTTGAAACAGTTAGCTTTTTCCCAAGTAAAGAAATTTTATTAATAAATATTTCCTTTATTAATGTAAATATAAGAATTAATATTATGGTTATACCTACCACTCCCAGATCTGATATAATTTCTAAAAAATAATTGTGTGGATGACTAGAACAACCACCAACAAAAGTTCTAAAAGATCTTATGCCTCCACCAACAATGGGATTTCTTTTCCAGATAGCTGTAAAGCAAGCAAGTTCAGCAACATAAGGTTTTTTCAAAGCCTCACCATGCTGAGGATCGTTCAGCTGCAAATTTAAAATATTTTTTGTTGAAATAATAGTTATCACATTTTTACTATGAATATAAAAATTACCAACATTCATTCTAAACGCTAAGTTATTTTTGTAATGCAGACTTAAAACAAAAAAACTAAGAATTATAATTATAAAAGAATATTTTAATATTTTTTTATCCAAAAATAAGATGATACAGAAAGTAAAAATAAAAAGTATTAAAGGCATTCTATTTCCACTTAAAACTATTCCATATAAGAAAAATAAAAAAATAGTAAATTGAAATAGTGCTTTAAAAAATAATTTACTTTTTAATACAAAAGGAAGAAAAAAAGAAAATATTGCAAGTTTTTGAAGATAGCCACCTGCTATAAGCTCATTTTGAAATACACCTGAGAAGTGTCTATCTGAATAAGGTTTAAATCCTAAAATATTTTTTCCTAAAAAAAACTGGATAAAAATATCAAGACAAACAAAAGCAGCACAGATTGCACAAATTGAACAAAACCAATTTAATTTTAGAATTTTTTTAGATAATAAAAATCTTAATATTAAGTAGAATAGAAGAAATCTTAGAAAAAAAAATGTTTTTTTTATTACAAATTTTGAAGAAAAATCATAACCAATAAATTTTTGAAGAAAAAAGTTTATAATTATTGCAATTAGTGAATAACAAAAAAAAGTTATAACAATTTTATCTAAAAAATTAATTTTAAGTTCAAATATTTTTTTTTTATAAAAAAATATAGTTGCAACTATTAATACTATTAAATTTAGATTAATAAAAAGATTTCCAAATATTAACATTATAGGAAATACAAGAAATAAAATATTTATTACAATAGAGTGATATTTATCTATATTTTCCATAATATTTTAAAATTTTAATTTATTTTATTATGTGTAATTATCAATAGATTATTGCTAATTAAATTTAAATGCGCCTG
>SYDM01000103.1 GCA_005801485.1 Rickettsiales bacterium | reverse complement strand
GGGCTTGTTGAGAGAAAAGGAATTATTTATGGCTGGACGAATGAGAATTTAAAAAGCAGAAACTTAGAAATCAAAGTTAGAGAAGATCTTGGTATAAAACAGACTTTAATTACCAAAGATGAAATTTTAGATTTAGAACCTAATTTGCAACCTGTTTTTGATGCCGGTGTTTTATTTGATTATGCTTGGCACGCGCGAGATCCTTATACGATATCAAAAAAATTATTTGATCTTTATATTAAAAAAGGTGGAAAATTTATTAAAGAAAATGTTACTCATATTAATCAAACGAACTCTGATGAAACGTTAATCAAAACCGAAAATAAAGAATATATATTTGAAAAAACCGTTATTGCTTGCGGTGCCTTTTCTAAAGAATTAACTGATCAATTGGGCGAAAATATTCCACTCGATACAGAGCGTGGTTACCATGTTCATTTTAAAAATATGGATCATCTTCTTTCAAGAGCAGTTATTAATTTAGATCGTGGTTTTGGTTTAACACCCATGAACCAAGGCATGAGAGCAGTTGGAACTGTTGAACTTGGAGGACTTAATAATCCGCCATCGAAAAAAAGAATTGATTATATTATTCGTTGTGCAAAAGAATTATTACCTGAGCTAGATAAGCATGAAGATGAATGGCTTGGTTTTAGACCAACTTTGCCTGATTTTTTACCTGTGTTAGGTCCTTCTTTAAAAAATAAAAATATTATTTATGCATTTGGCCATCATCATTTAGGCTGGACACTTGGCGCAATTACTGGCAAAATCATTTCAGGAATTGTTGCTGAGGAAAAAACTAATTTAGATTTAACTCCTTATCATTCCTCAAGATTTAACTAGGAATTTAATTGTCTAAGAATGCATTAGCTTATACCTTATTGGTAGCTGCAACTTTTATTTGGTCAGCTAACTTTATCGTAGGTAAATTATCGACATTATTTCAAGTCCCACCATTAACTTTAAATTTTTATAGATGGTTTTTAGTTTGGTTATTGCTTCTACCTTTCACATATAAAGAAATTTTAACCAATATACCTGCCATTAAAAAAAATATTGGTATGTTTACTATTTTAGGATTTACCGGTGTTAGCATATTTAATTCTGTTGTTTATTTTGCTCTTAATTTTACACAAGTTATTAATGCTGTGCTCATGATTTCTATAATTCCTGTTATTATAATTTTTCTTTCATCAATTCTTAAAATAGAAAAATTTAACATCTTTCAATTATTAGGTTCGATTATTTCTTTAGTAGGCGTTTTAGCTATTATATCTAGGGCAGATTTTAATAAAATTTTATCTTTATCTTTTAATCAAGGAGACCTTTGGATGTTGGTTGCTGTTTTTTCTTGGTCAATTTATTCAACACTTTTAAAGAAAAGAAAACTTCCCTTTAAAGGTTTAACATTTTTACAAATTTGCGTAACCTTTGGTTTGTTTTTTCTTTTTCCTCAATTTTTAGGCGAGTATTTGATAGGCAAAGAAGTAGTTTTTAATAAAGCATTTTTTTTAATTCTAGCTTTTGTTGCAATCTTTCCTTCTATTTTTGCTTTTTATGCCTGGAACAAATCTGTAGAATTGATTGGAGCAAATCGTTCAAGTATTTTTGGACATTTAATGCCATTATTTGGAGCCATAATGGCTATGGTTATATTTAAAGAAAGATTAGAAATGTACCATTTGATTGGAGCTGGATTTATAGTAACAGGTATTTATTTATCAAACCGAAAATAATAATGATTAAAGTAGCTGTGCTAGACGATTATCAAAATGCATTTGAACATATTGTTGAGATAGATAATTTTAAAGATAAATATAATTTTCAAATCTTTAATGAACCTTTTTTAAATGAAGCAGAAGCCAGTGTTATTTTGCAAGAGTTTGAAGCTCTTTTTATCATGAGGGAGAGAACACCAATTACAAAATCGCTCATAGAAAGTTTGCCTAATTTAAAATATCTGATGACTAGCGGCATGAGAAATAAAGCCATTGATCTTGAGGCTGCAAAAAGTAGAAATATTATAGTTTGTGGAACTGAACTTAATTCAAATCCAACTGCAGAATTAGCTTGGATGTTAATATTAGGTCTTGCTCGGAATATAAAACAAGAAGTGGACAATATGTTTCAAGGCTATTGGCAGACGAGCATTGGTTTAGAGCTTAAAGGTAAAATGCTTGGATTGATTGGACTTGGTAAAATAGGAACACAAATGGCAAACATTGCTAGAGCTTTTGGTATGGAAGTTGTAGCTTGGAGTGAAAATCTGGATTTAACACATGCAAATAAATTAGGAGTCCTTCCTATGTCAAAAGAAGATTTGTTAGTTAGTTCAGATATTATTTCTATTCATGTTGTTTTGGGCGAAAGATATAAAAATTTAATTACCTCAAAAGAATTTAAACTAATGAAGAAAACTTCTTTTTTAATTAATACATCGAGAGGGCCAATTGTTAATGAGTTAGATCTAATTAAAGCCTTAGAAGACGAGACCATAGCTGGTGCAGGTTTAGACGTTTATGATAAAGAACCACTACCTCAAGATCATAAGTTAAGATTTTTACCTAATGCTCTGTTATTGCCTCACTTAGGTTATGTTACTGCAGAAAATTATGCTTTATTTTACTCGCAAATGTTAGAAAATTTAGAGTCTTGCCTTAAAGGAAAGCCTTTAAGAACAATTTCTTAATAATTACTAATTATTCCATTATTTGATATATTCAATCTGTAGCTGATTTGTTTATTTGAAAGCTATTATTTAATTAGTTAAACTTAAGTTGTTAGGGAGAGGGATATGAGAAAAATTTTCGTTTTATTAGCATCAATGTTTTTATTAGCCGGCTGTGTCGAGACAATAGCTTTACTTG
>SYDM01000015.1 GCA_005801485.1 Rickettsiales bacterium | reverse complement strand
AAGTAAATTGGCAGTTATTTTGGTCAACCGCTTGACTTCAGGCCTATAATGATCGATGACCAACATCCCTCCCCGTTTCAACTGACTAAATAGATTTTTAATTGTTTCTTCGGGATCTGGCGTATGTTGAATTACTCCAAGACAAAGCACCATATCGAATTGTTACTTTTGAAATGGAGCTTGATTAATATCTGCTTGAACAATTCTGTGCCTTTCATCTTGACAAAAGTTTGATTGATTGGCCTCAACAGCATTACTAATATCAAGTGAAGTCACACGGGCACCGGAAAATTTTAAAAGGATCTCCGTAAATCGACCTGCCCCACAACCCACTTCTAGTACATGGGCGGGATTACTAATGTTAGAAAGTATTTCTATGCCTTTTTTATCTAGGCATCGATAAAGTCGATCACGTGTAATAGTAGTACCAGAAAAAGAATCTAATTGTGTAGTGCGCCACCTTAACCACTGATCACCAAATGCAGCAGCATAGTTTTCGCGCTGCAACAAAAGACGGGGAATGCCTTTGATTATTGGGTATTTCTTTTGATCGTTATTTGTATCCTGGACCACATAATGCAAATCTTTCAAGCTTAAGGGTTTACCCGTTGCTGGATCTACAAAAGGTGGAAAGTCTTTATGCATTGTTTCAAAAATTTTCACAATATTTATTTTATTTTTTTTATTAAAATAAAAATAATAGACAATCCTACGGCAACCATAACATCATAAAGTGGCGAAGCGTTGGGATAACCATAATTCCATAAAATTACTAATGTTAGCCAAATAGCCCAATAAGTAAGCTCTTTGATTTTTTTTTCATTTTGATTTAAATTATGCATCCTGTATCAGTACAATTTTGGTTGGCTTCTATCATTTTATAATAATCAATTGCTTTTAAACTACTGGTCATTAATGATTTATAGTTATTTAAATAACCATTTAAGCTATTAGATAATTCTTTAGCTTCATTTTTCATTCCTAATCTTGAAAAATTCATCAACATAATAGAATTACCATTTGGAATATTATGATCACTGATATCTATTGGTTTATGAAAAATATTATTCATCTTAATCACATTTTTTTGAAATATAGATTTTTCTTTTACATAAAAAAGTTCAATACTTTTTTTACATAAATCTTTAGCTTTAAATAAATAATTAGTTTTAAGGGTTTGGTCTGAAAGATCTAATAACATTGCTATAGTGTAAGCATAATCTTCTAAAAAAACTGAACTTTTTGAATTTGTATGGAATAATTTTTCTTCTCTTAAGAATAATTTCTCTAAATTATTGTAAAAAATTTCTGCTGTTTGTAAATAATGTTTATTGGGTAATATTTTTTCAGCTGAAACTAAAGCACTAATCCAAAGAGAATTAAGGTCAAGTTGAACCTTATTGTCAAAAAATGGCTTATTCTTTTTTTGTCTTAATTCATTTAATTTAATAATTAATGACTCTGGAGGAGACTTCATTTCTCTTAGTATTATCTTATTTTCCCAATTACCTTCTGGCTTAACATCAAAATATTGCTCAATATCTCTAATCTCTTTTAATTCATTATAATTAAAAACATAATATTTTCCCTCTTCTCCTTCACTATCAGCATCGTAGGCGGAACCTAATAAATTATGTTCAACGTTTAAAAAACTTTTGTTTATAAATTCTATAGTTTGAATAATTTTTTTTTCAAAATATTCGTTTTTATTTATTTTAAGAAATTTAGATATTAATAAAATAAACTGAGCATTATCATAAAGCATCTTCTCAAAATGAGGGATTAACCAATTTTCATCGACGGTATACCTTGATAGCCCACCTTCTACATGATCATATATTCCCTGAGAACAAAGCTGTTTTAAAATTAATTCTACAGGTTTTAAATAATTTAAATTTTTTGTTTTGGTAAAAAAATAAACAAGAGTGTCATAAATATTAAATATTGGAAATTTGGGAGCTCCCTTATAGCCACCCTTTTCTTTGTCCAAGTTATTAATTATATTTTGTAAAATAACTTCTAGATCTTGATCAAAAACAGATGATTTTCTTAATTCTAAACTTTTAGAAATAATTGGAGACTGTCTAATTATTTCTTCTCGTTGTTGATTATAAGTTTCTCCTACCTTTAAAATAATTTCTTTAAACGAAGGTAAACCGTGAGAAGGAACTTTGGGAAAGTAGGTTCCTGCCATAAAAGGTATGGCATTTTCATCTAGAAACATTGTTAAAGGCCATCCGCCACCTGACTGATTAAAAAGTTGAAAAGAACTTTGAAAAATATAATCAATATCTGGCCTTTCTTCTCGATCTACTTTTATATTTAAAAAATATTTATTCATAAGATCTGCTGTTTCTTTATCTTCGAAACTTTCATGGGCCATAACATGACACCAATGGCAACTTGCATATCCAATGCTGAGAAGTATGGGAATTTTTTTTTCTTTAGCAGCGTCTAAAGATTCTTTTGACCACAACTGCCAATTTACAGGATTATTTTTGTGCTGCTGAAGATAAGGACTTTGATCTTCAAATAAATTATTTTTATTTATCTTTGACATTAAAAAATTTTTTCTTAATAAATAAAGTAATAATAACAAAAATTAAAAACATTAAGATTGGCATATAAATTTCTTTACTAGCTAATAACTTAATAAAACTAAAACTTTCTGAATTTTTTATGAACATATTAATTCCAGATCCAATGGTATTCCAGATAAAAAAACCTGGTACAAATCCTAGAATACTTGCAAAAAAATAATTAATTTTTTTAATATTAAAAATGACTGGCAGGGTGTTTTGTAAAGGGAATGGAAGACCTAAACCCCCTGTGAATCTAAAAATAAAGAAATAATAAAATTCATTTTTATTAAAAAGAGTAATATATTTTAAAAATTTTTTTTTTAATAATTCATTAACTAAATCTTTAAAAAAAAAATTTGTAATTATATAAAGTATCAATGTACCAACAGATATAGCAATCAATGATATAAATGTGCCGTACCATTTGCCAAATAAAATTCCCGAGATTATTAATAAAGGAGTTGCAAATCCGAGCAGAGAGACCCAAACTACAGAAAATATAAAGAAAATTAATAAATTAATATAAATATTATCTAGAATAAAATTCTCTAAATTTAATTGAACTTCTTTATAGTATGAGAAATCATTTAGTCTACTTAGTTCAATGTGCAAAAAAGTAAAATACAAAAATATAGACAGAATAAACAAATAAGAAATTCCTAAAAATATTTTGAGCTTTTTACTCATTATTTACATGTACAATACAAATTTATTAGATTATATAACTTTAAATATCCATGAAAAGAACTTATCAGCCCAGTAACTTAGTAAGAAAAAGAAGACACGGTTTTAGAGCTCGAATGGCTACTAAGGGCGGTCGAAAGTTAATTGCTAGACGAAGAGCTAAAGGAAGAAAAACTATCTCAACTTAATTTTTAATGATTAAGCTTGAAAGTCTAAAAAAAAATATTCACTTTAAAACAGTTTTAAAAGAAAAAAAAGTTCATACCGATTTTTTTTCTATTTTTGCAGCAAAAAATTTTATACCAAGCAAAAATAAAAACTTATTACATTTAAGTTTTGTGATGAAAAAAAAAGTTGGGAACGCTGTAAAAAGAAACAGAATTAGACGTAAATTAAAAGCTATAGTGCACAATCTTTTAAAAATAAAGGGTGCAATTAATTCTAATTATACTTATATAGTTTTTGGAAAATCAAAAGCCTATGAAAAAAATCATAAAGTATTATTTTCAGCAATGCAAAAAAGTTTTGAAAAATTTTAGCGTTGTTATTGAAAATTGTTTAATTTTTTTAATTTTATATTTAATTAAATTTTATAATTTTTTTATATCACCCTTGCTTGGTATCAAATGTAGATTTTTACCCACTTGCTCGGAGTACTGCCAAGAATCACTAAAAAAACATGGTTTAATAAAAGGTGGTTTTTATACTTTAAAAAGAATTTCAAAATGTCATCCTATTAAGATTTTAGGTGCTGGAGATGGAATAGACTTAGTTCCAGAAAAAAATCTTAAATCGAAGGAATTAAATTAAATGGACAATAAGAATGTTTTTATTGCGGTGGCTTTATCTATGTCTGTATTACTTTTTTGGTCAGCTTTTGTTGATCCTCCTAAGTCTAATAAAAATCAAACTGAAATAGTTGAAAATCAAAAGCCAAATAATAAGGAATTAAATAATGGTCTTGTTCCGAATATAAATGAGTCAAAAATAGAGCAAAAAATTTCAAGAGAAGAATCAATAAAAAAAACTAATCGTATTTTATTAGAAAATAATAAAATTAAAGGATCTATCTCTCTTGATGGAGCTATAATTGATGATTTATCATTTAAAAATTACCGAGAAGATCTTAAATCTATTAAAAATGTAACATTTTTAAACCCTAAAGAAACAGATGAGGGATATTTTATTGAATCTGGTTGGGCAAGCATTGGTGATAAAATTAAAGTTCCAACAAACAAAAGTATATGGAATATAGTAGACAACAAAGTCCAATCAAATAAAAATCCAATTATTTTAGAATGGAATAATGGTTCTAATATCATTTTTAGAAAAAAAATTGCTCTTGACGATAATTATCTTTTTAAAATTATTCAAGAAGTCGATAATAAATCATCTGAAAAAATTGAATTATATCCATATGCTCAAATAACGAGAAATAACAAACCAAAAGATTTACAAGGTTTTTTTATTTTACATGAAGGATTCATTGGAGTTTTTAATGATGAACTAAAAGAAGATGCTTATAAAGATATAGAAGAGAAAAAAATAACAAGAGAAGCTAATAAAGGTTGGATTGGAATAACTGATAAATACTGGATGACAGTACTTGTTCCGGAATCTGGAGAAAGTTTTAAATCAACTTTTTTATATCAAGATGCGTATAAGGCTAATTTTTTATTAAACAAACCAAAAACTATTGAACCTTCTTCAAAAATTAATAGTGAAGTAAAAGTATTTGTAGCAGCTAAAGAAGTTAAAACTATTGATACGTATGCAGTAAATGAAAAAATAGATAAATTAGATTTAATTATTGACTGGGGTTGGTTTTACTTTTTTACAAAACCGTTATTTTTTATAGCTAATTACTTCTTCGAGTTAACTGGTAATTTTGGAATTTCTATTATTATTATTACAGTAATCATAAGATTAATCTTTTTTCCTCTTGCAAACTATTCCTTTAAATCAATGGCAAAAATGAAAGCCTTACAGCCGGAGATGACTAGACTAAAAGATCTACACAAAGAGGATAGGGTTAAGTTTCAACAAGCGATCATGGCTTTATACAAAAAAGAACAAATTAATCCTGCTTCAGGTTGTTTGCCTATCTTGATACAAATTCCATTCTTTTTTGCAATTTACAAGATGCTTTTCATTTCTTTAGAAATGCGACATCAACCATTTTTTGGATGGATAAAAGATTTATCTGCTCAAGACCCTACGTCTATATTTAATCTTTTTGGTTTAATACCGTGGGGTCCGCCAAATTTCTTAATTATTGGTATTTGGCCCATACTAATGGGTGTAACGATGTTCATTCAACAAAAATTGAATCCAGCACCAACCGATCCTTTACAAGCTAAAATCTTTATGTTCTTACCCATATTCTTAACCGTAATACTAGCTCCTTTTCCTGCAGGGTTAGTTTTGTATTGGACTATTAATAACGTGCTAACTATTGCTCAACAATGGTTCATCATGAGAAGTACAAAAGTTAAAACAATTTAGATGAGATCTAAAGAAGAATATTTAGAAAATTTGAGATCATTTTGGCCAAAAAATGCACCAAATATTTCTTTGGTTTCTAAATATTCAAATAAATATAAAAAAGAAAAAATAGTTATAAAGTGTGGTGGAAAGGTTTTAATAGACCCAGATTTATTTGATAAATTTATAGAAGATATATCTATACTTCATAAATTAGATCTAAAAGTTATAATTGTTCACGGAGGTGGACCAAAAATAAAATCAGAATTAGAAAAATTAAATATAGAAAGTCAATTTATAAATGGACTAAGAGTTACTGACAAACAAACTATGGAGGTAGTTGAAAGAGCTTTAATAGATTTTAATTCTGAAATTATTGAAAAATTAGATAAAAAAAATTGCAAAGCTGAAGGTTTAAATGTCGATACAAATAACGTTATTATTGTGGAACAAGAAAACAAAGCTCTTGGTTTTGTGGGAAAACCAAAAAAAATACTTAATGAAAAAATTCAAGCTATTATCGAAAAAAATATTATACCTGTTTTATCGCCTATGGGTAAAGATGATAATGGTCAAAAATATAATATTAATGCAGATACTGCGGCGGCGGCCGTAGCAAAAAGTTTAAAATCTCGAAGACTGCTTCTTATGACCGATGTTGAAGGTGTTTATGACGAAAATAAAAAACTAATTAATGAAATTAAACCGAGTGAAGCAAAAAATTTAATTGATAAAAACATAGTACAAGGCGGTATGATTCCAAAGCTTTTAAATTCGATTGATGCTATTGAAAATGGAGTAAGAGGTGTAGTAATTATTGATGGAAGAAAACTTCATTCTATTCTTTATGAAATATTTTCTGACGAAGGAGCTGGTACTCTTATTAGAAAATGAAAGAATTAAAAAAAATAAAATACTGGCTATTTGATTTAGATAATACACTTTATTCTGGTGATACTAAAGTATTTGACCAGGTAGATAAAAAAATGTCTTTTTTTATATCTAAAAAACTAAATGTAAATTTAGAAGAAGCAAAAAAAATTCAAAAAAATTATTTTCAAGAATATCATACAACACTTAATGGAATGATTAAAAATCATAACATTGATGCTGAAGAGTTTCTTCAATATGTCCATGACGTGAATTTAAATTTTCTTAAAAAAGATTTAAATCTGCAAAAAGAATTAACTAAATTAATGGGCAAAAAGTATATATTTACCAATGGATCTAAAGCTCATGCAAGTAATGTTACTAAAAGAATAGGTATTGAAAATCTTTTTGATGGCGTATTTGATATAATTGATTCAGACTTTATACCCAAACCTTCAATCGAGCCTTACAAAAAAATTATTCAAAAATATGGAATAGAACCGGATTATTGTATATTCATAGAAGATATTGCTAGAAATTTAAAACCTGCACATGAACTAGGAATGAAAACAGTCTGGATTAAAAATGACGAACCTTGGGCGGCAGAGTTTTCTAATGAGGATTTTATTAACTATAAAACAGATAACTTGTCAGACTTTTTAAGTAAAATAAATGAATAATAAAGAAATTGAAAAAATAATAGAAGAAGCTTGGAATAAAAAAGAGCAGATTAACAAAAATTCAGATCAAAAAATTATTGATGCAATTAATGAATCAATCAAAAATTTGGACTCGGGAAAAGTAAGGGTTGCTGAAAAAATTAATGGTAGCTGGATTACTCATCAGTATTTAAAAAAAGCGATAATGTTAAGTTTTAGAGTTTACGAAATGGACACTTTGAGTGGTCCTTATAGCACCTGGTATGACAAATCTCATTTATTAAAAGGAAAAACAGCAGGCTGGACTAAAGAAGATCATATCAAAGCTGGATTTAGAATGGTTCCAAATTCTCCGGTACGCAAAGGATCCTTTATAGGAAAAAATGTTGTTCTCATGCCATGTTTTGTAAATATTGGTGCTTATATCGATGAGGGAACAATGATGGACACTTTTTCAAGAGCGGGCAGCTGCAGTCAGATTGGTAAAAACTGTCATATATCAGCTGGATCAGGTATAGGTGGGGTCTTAGAGCCAGCTCAAGCTTTGCCAACAATTATTGAAGATAATGTTTTTCTTGGAGCCATGTCAGAAGTTGTAGAAGGAGTAATTGTTGGAGAAGGGTCTGTAATTAGTATGGGAATGTATATCGGTCAATCTACAAAAATTGTTAATAGACATACTGGAGACATTACTTATGGTAAAATCCCTCCTTACTCCGTTGTTGTGCCAGGATCACTACCTGATAAAAAGAATCCTAACGCACCATCATTAAATTGTGCAGTTATAATCAAACAAGTTGACGAAAAAACTAGAAGTAAAACTTCAATTAATGATTTGCTAAGAGATTAATGAAAAATTTTGACGAGCTACAGTTATCTAAAGACCTTATAAGTTTCCCAAGTATAACACCTATTGATGCTGGAGCAATAAATTATATAGCAAAAAAACTTAAACAATTAAAATTCAGTTGTAAAATTTTAGAATTTAAAGATAAAAAAAATCCACCAATTAAAAATCTCTATGCGAGACTAGGAAACAAACAACCTAATTTTTGCTACGCAGGTCATACAGATGTTGTGCCTCCGGGTAATTTAAATGATTGGACGGTTAATCCCTTTAAGCCGATAGTCAAAAACAAACATTTAATTGGTAGAGGCGCTAATGATATGAAAAGTTCAATTGCCTGTTTTATAGCCGCTGTCAGCATTTTTTTGAAAAATAATAAAAAAATAAATGGATCTATTAGTTTTTTAATTACAGGAGATGAAGAAGGCCAGGCAGTAAATGGTACTAAAAAAGTAGTAGATTATTTAATTAAAAAAAAAGAAAAAATAGACTTTTGTATTGTTGGAGAACCAACAAATCCAACAAAATTAGGAGAAATGATTAAGATTGGCAGAAGAGGCAGTCTATCATGTATGTTAGAGATACTAGGCAGTCAAGGTCATGTTGCTTATCCGCATCTCTCAAAAAATCCGATAAATACTTTAATTGCTATATGCAATAAACTTAAAGACAAACCCTTAGATAAAGGAAATAAACATTTTCAATCTTCGAATTTAGAATTTACAGCTATAAACGTAGATAACCAAGCCCACAATGTTATTCCAGCTAGAGCAAAAACTCAATTTAATATTAGATACAATAACTACCACACATCTGTAAGTTTAAAAAAAAGAATAACCTCTGTGGTTAAATCAATATGTAAAAAAAATAGAACTAAATATAAATTAAATTTTTTGGTTACAGGAGAATATTTTTTAACTAAGCCAGGATCAACTATTTATATGGCTAAAAAAATAATTAAAAAAATTACTAAAATTAATCCTATTTTTTCAACAACCGGTGGAACATCGGATGCAAGATTTATAAAAAAAATTGCTCCCTGTCTTGAATTTGGCTTGGTAAATAAAACAATGCATAGAGTTGACGAATGTGTTTCTATATCAGATTTAAAAAAATTAACAAAAATTTATCAAAATATTTTGATTGAATATTTTAAGTGAGATTGATCAATAAAAAAGAATCCAAAGTATCAATAATATTACCTAATTATAATAGCTCTCAGACCATTCAAGAAACGATTCAATCTATTATAAATCAAACTCATAAAAATTGGGAACTAATTATAATTGATGATAATTCAGATAAAATTACAAAAAATATTTTATTCAAATATAAAAAAAAAAAAATTAAAATTTTTTTTCTATCTAAAAATAAAGGTACAGCTTATTGCAGAAATTTAGCAATTAAAAAGTCTAAGTCAGAATATATAGCCTTTATTGATTCTGATGATTTGTGGAAAAAAAATAAATTAAAACTTCAAATTAATTTTATGAAAAAAAATAATTATTTTTTTACATATACTCATTACAAAACGTTTAAGGTAAATAACCCAATACAAAATACTATTTTTGTACCTAACAAATTTAATTATAAATCTTTTATTAAAAACACTTCTATAGCTACAAGTACAATGATTATAAAAAGATCTATTTCAAAAAATATAAAATTTCCAAATACTGAAATTTGTGAAGATTACTATTACAAATGCCAATTACTAAAAAAAATTGATTATGCATATTGTTATCCTGGTTACTTAACTGAATATCAAATTAGAAAAAATTCTCTACAAAGTAATCGTTTGAGAAATTTATGCTGGATTTGGAAAATTAATAAAAATTTAAATAAATTAAGTATTTTAGAAAATTTAATTTCTATATTCTTTATATCATTCAATTCTATAAAAAAATATGGTTTTAGATAATAAAATATTAATAAGAGACTTTAGACAAATACAGGCCATGTGCTGGGGCTGGTGGAGCGCAATTAGTTCTTTTTTTTAATTTAATAATATTTTTAAATTTTTTTAAGTTCCATTTTTTTTCTCCAACATATTTTAAACATCCAACCATCGATCTAACTTGCTGCTGTAAAAAAGATTTTGATTTAAATATTATTATTATTTTATCGCCTAATTTTTTTACTTTAGCTTCATCCAGGGTTTTAATAGGTGATTTAGCATTACAGGATGAAGATCTAAAAGTTGAGAAATCCTTTTTACCTTTTAATAAGTTTGTAGCTTTTTTCATCAATTTTAAATTTAAATTAGTTTTTATATGCCATGCTCGATTAAATTCAAATGAAGATGGGGCTAAACGATTGATTATTAAATACTTATATTCTCTTTTTTTTGCACTAAATCTCGCATGAAAATCTAGTTTTTTTTCATTAATTTTTAAAATAGATATCTTTTTTTTATTTAAAAAAAAATTAACTGAATTTAGGAAAGAATATTT
>SYDM01000014.1 GCA_005801485.1 Rickettsiales bacterium | reverse complement strand
TACTCCAGAATATGTTTTATTGGGGCTAATTTTGGTGATCTTTCTACCTTTAAATATTTTTCCAAAAGAGTAACCGCCGACATCAGAGAGAAAGGTAGAAATTAATATCCAATAAATTATAATTAAAGAACTATCTGTATTTCCTCTTAATATATAAAAAGAATAAAATGAAAAAAATAATAAAATTAATGAAAAAAAAATAAATAATATATTAGTAGTATTTTTAATTATTTCGTACATAGATAAAAAATAAAATAATAATAAAAGTAATATTAAATATATTTCTGAATAAAATGTTGCTAAAAACAAAATTGGCAAAAGTATTACAGAAGTTAAAATTCTATAAAAAAGTTCACTTTTCATTCTAAACTCCTCCAAAATTTCTTTTAATTTGATGATATTGATTTATAATCTTTTTTAAATCATTTTTGTTAAAGTCAGGCCATAATTTATCTAAAAAAAAAATTTCTGAATATGAAAGTTGCCAAAGCATAAAATTGCTTAGCCTTCTTTGCCCTCCAGTTCTGACAAGAATATCTGGAAATACTAAATCAGAATATAAATTTTTATTAATATTTTCTTCTGTTATTTTTTTTGATTTATAAATAATTTTATTAATTGTATCTATAATTTCAATTTTAGATCCGTAATTTATAGCTAAATTAATTATTAATTTATTATTTCTCTTTGTTTTACTTATAATTTTTTTTAGAATATCGCATGTCTTAATTGGTAATTTTTTTAATCTTCCTGAAACAACTATTCTGATATTGTTTTTAATAATATTATTAATCTCTTTATTAAAATAAATATTAATTAGATTTAAAAGATAATTAACTTCCTGTTTGGGCCTTTTCCAGTTTTCTGTAGAAAAAACAAAAAAAGTAATAATTGGAATTTTAAAATTAATTGAAGCTCTAACAATTTTTTCAACTGTTTTAATCCCCGCAAGATGCCCGAAATTTCGACTTTTTTTTTTTTAATGCCCCATCTTCCATTGCCATCCATAATAAATGCAATGTGATTGAGTTTATTCATACCTTGAGAATTTCTTTTTCTTTTTCGTTTAATATTTTCTCAATATTTGCAATATGATCATCTGTTACTTTTTGAATATTTTTTTCAAAAAATTTATTTTCATCTTCGCTTATTTTTTTATCTTTGACTATTTTTTTTAGTTCTTCGTTACCTTCTCTTCTAATGTTTCTAATCGCAACTTTATTTTTTTCACCAATAGTTTTTAATAATTTGATTAAATCTTTTCTTCTTTCTTCAGTTAGATCTGGAATTCTTAACCTTAAAATTGATCCGTCTATTTGTGGATTTATTCCTAACTCAGATTTTTGTATTGCGGCATCAACTGCTTTAATATTTGATTGATCCCATATTTGAACAGTAATTAACCTTGCCTCAGGTACGCTCACTGTAGCTAACTGATTTATAGGCATCATCTGACCATAAACATCAACTTTAATTATATCCAACATAGAAGCATTGGCTCTACCAGTTCTAATTGAAGCTAAATCTTTTTTAAAAGACTGAATAGTTTTGTCCATTTTTGCAGAATATTCCTTTTCATTAAATACTTTGCTCATGGCTTAAACTCCTTCCCCAACTTTATATCTTATAAAATTTAATATTTTTATATCATTTTCTTTCAAAATATCTGAAACTTTTTTTTTAGAATCCATTATCCATATTTGGTTTAAAAGTGTATTATCAAAAATAAATTTATTAATTTTACCTTTTGTAATTTTTTCTACCATCTCTGGTTGTTTGCCGGAATTGACTAATTCAGCTTTAATTATTTCTATCTCTTTATCTACGACTTCTTTACTTAAATTCTTCTCTTCGAGGCACATAGGTGACAGAGCTGAGATATGCATTGCAATTTTTTTTCCAATTTCACTGCTGTTTTTTTTTGAAATTTTAACAATTGAGACTATTTTTCCAATTTTTGTTTCTATTGCACCGTGTATGTAAAAAGTATTTGCTCCATTTTTATTATCAAAAAAAATAGCTCTTCTTATAGTTATTTTTTCTCCAATTTTTGCAATTAAATCTATTAAATTTGTTTCAACAGTTAAATTATTTTTCATAATAGATTTATTAACTTTTAATAGATCCCCTCTGTTCCTAAAGTTGATTTCTGAAATTTCTTTACAAAAAGAAATAAATTCACTATTTTTTGCTACAAAATCTGTTTCGCTATTTATCTCAATTAAAGAAATTTCTCCGTCCTTTTCTTCTACAAGACATAGTCCTTCTGAAGCTGTACGACTCATTTTGTTGTAAGCTTTTGCTATTCCTTTTTTTCTTAAAAAATCAATTGCTTTTTCTATATCGCCACCTGTCTCATCGATAGCTAACTTACAATCTTTAAATCCGACTCCTGTGATCTCTCTTAATTTTTTTACACTTTCAAGTGTATCTTTGCTGGACATAAAATAAAAATTAAATAGATACTTTTTCTTCTATTGAAACTTTTTCTTCTTTAGTTTCTGATTTTTTTGATTTTATTTTTTCTTGATCGTTTTGATTGTTTTGTTCTGAAGATTTTTTTTCTATAAATTTTGAAGCACTTAAGATTGTATCTTTTAAAAGATCACAATATAAATTTATAGATCTTCGTGCATCGTCATTTCCTGGAATCGGAAATTGTATACCAGTAGGATCTGAATTTGTGTCTAAGATAGCTACTATAGGAATATTAATTTTTTGAGCTTCTGCTACAGCGAGTGACTCCATATTTGTGTCTATGATAAAAATCATTTGCGGTAATTTATTCATATCCGCTATGCCACCTAAAGATCTATGAAGTTTTTCTTTTTCTTTAGTAAGTTTTATAATCTCTTTTTTTGTAAAACCTGTATCTTCTTTCGAAAGTCGATTTTCTAACATTTTTAATCTTTTAATAGAGTTTTGTATTGTGTTCCAATTGGTAAGCATCCCACCAAGCCATCTATAATTTACGAAGTATTGGTCAGTTTCTTTTGCTAAATTTGTAATTTGTTCAGACGCCTGTTTTTTTGTAGATACGATCAAGATCTTTCCGCCCTGTGAAATACATTTATAAACTTCGGTTAATGCATTTTTGAAATAAACAACAGTTTGAGTAAGATCGATTATATGAATTGAATTCTTTTCACCAAAAATGAATTTTTTCATTTTTGGATTCCATCTTAGAGTTTTATGGCCTAGATGTACTCCGGCTTCTAATAATTGTTTGATACTTACTTCTGGTATATTCATAATTTTTCTGGTTAATCCACCACAGCAAACCTCTTTCGAGACCGGTAGGATTTAATCCTTTGCGCTGTGTGCGAAATTACGCACTCATACATTTAAAAAATTAACAAATCAAGCTTCTAAAAGCTTATTTTTTTAACATATTCCTTGTTTTTAATAAGACAGAACAAATCAAAATCAAACTTTCTGGTCTGTTTAAGCTCAAACATAAGTTTTTTATTATTTTCATTGAATATTATATTGATTTTGGTTTCTCCATTTTTTATTAACAGCTCAGAAAGTTCTCTAATTTTTTTTTTATCATTTAATTCAATTGAAATACTTTCATAGGTTTTATTAACTAAATCAGAAAGATCGATAAGTTTTCTTATATTTATTCTGCCTTGAGTATTTTCAGCATTTGTTTTTTCTTTTTTTAGAGTAAAAACAAATGAATTTGATTCTTTTAATTTATCTCTATTCGAGTTCAGAAGGTCAGAGAATAAAAATATCTCAAACTCACTCTCATTGTCACTAAATTTTATAATAGCGAATGAAGATCCTTTTGCACTTTTCTTTTCTTGAATGGACATAACGGTACCTGCAACTAGAGCTTCGGATTTATCGCTATTTATAAAATCTTTGTAGGATTTTATTTCAAGTTGCATAAAAAACTCTTTATATTCATTTAACGGGTGGTCTGAAATATAAAATCCAAGCGAGTTAAATTCTTCTGCTAATAATTCTTTCTTAGACCATTCTTCCGTTGTTTCAAATTCAAAACTTTGATTTTCTTTATTGTTATCGATATCAAAAAGATTACTTTGATTACTTATTTTTTCATCATATTTACTTTTAATGGTTGATATAATCTTTGGTATAGAATTGATTAGTTTTTTCCTATTGTGGTCAATTTCATCAAAAGTCCCCGCTTTTACTAAACCTTCTAATTGAAGTTTATTTACATCTTTAGGATTTATACGGTTAATAAAGTCAGTAAAAGATTTAAATATTCCATTTTTTTCCCTTTCATTTATGATATTTGAAATTGCTTCAAAACCGACGCTCTTTATTGCTCCTAAACCATAAAATATTTTATTAGCCTCTGCTTTAAATTCTGAAAAACATTTATTAATAGATGGCCTTATAACTTCAATTTTTAATCTTTTTAACTCCTCAACATATTCACGTAATTTGCTGGTATTAGTTAATATAGTTGACATTGAAGCCGCAATAAATTTTTCCTTGTGATAAGTTTTTAAATACGCAGTTTGAAAAGCAATAAAAGCATAAGCGACGGCATGACTTTTATTAAAACCATAGTCGGCAAATGGTTCTATTTTAGTAAATACATAATTTGCAACATCTCTTTTGATCCCATTTTGAATAGCTCCAGCTACAAATTTTTCTTTTTGCTTTTCAAGCTCTGCTCTTTTC
>SYDM01000102.1 GCA_005801485.1 Rickettsiales bacterium | reverse complement strand
TTATTTTATTTGTTTTGTATAGCCGACCATTTTTCATTGGGGAAAGGGCCGAGATAGAATTAAGACATTTTAAAAATGAATTGAGACAAACAGGGAACAAATTAAAATACAGCAATTGTACAGCATTTGATTTCCACTCATATAACTTCTGTATCTTTTTCATCATCATTTTTTCTGTGATATTTAAAGATTTTTAAAAGTAGGTAAGGCTTTTTGGTGCCCATAGCCTGAATCGAACAGGCGACCTTTTCCTTACCATGGAAATGCTCTGCCTACTGAGCTATATGGGCTTCTTGTAAAGTTAAAATAACTATTTTATAAGAGACTTGCATAAATTCAATCTTCAAAGTAAAATCGAAAAAAATGCAGAATCTAAAATGGGTATTCATTACGACTATAAATCTACTAGAAGCGATAAAACAATGAAGAAAGAGGCGAAAAGAAAAGCTCGTATTGAAGAAAGAAGAGCTCGAAAAGGTGCTGATTCTCAAAAAGAAGAAGAAAAGAAAATGCACGATATCGATAAACCCATTACCCTTGAAGATCTAACGAATCCTGATAAAGCCTAATTAAAATAATAATGAGTAGAGCACTTGCTAAAAAAGATGCTCGGTTTATAAAGCGTGAAATCGCTTTGAGAATAAATTTAAAAAAAAGAAAAAAATTTAAAGAAAAAATAAAAAAAAATGACTGTACAATCAGATAGGTGGATAAAAAAAATGGCTAAAGAAAAAGCCATGATCAAACCATTTGTTGCAAAACAAGTTAGGAAAGGAAAAATATCTTTCGGATTATCTTCTTACGGTTATGATGCAAGAGTTTCAAATGAATTTAAAATTTTTACAAATGTTAATTCAGGTATAGTTGATCCAAAAGTTTTTAAAAAAGATAGCTTTGTTACAAAAATCGGTAAAGAATGTATTATACCACCGAATTCTTTCGCTCTAGCTAGTACCATGGAGTATTTTAAAATACCGGATGATGTTCTTGTTATCTGTCTTGGCAAATCAACATATGCCAGATGTGGAATAATCGTTAATGTAACTCCACTGGAACCTGGTTGGGAGGGTCATGTCACTTTAGAATTTTCTAATACAACACCTTTACCTGCGAAAATATATGCCAACGAAGGTGTTGCGCAGTTTGTTTTCATTAAAGGCAATGAGAAGCCTCAAGTAACTTACGCCAATCGAAAAGGCAAATATATGAAACAAAAAGGTGTTACTTTACCTAAAGTATAAGTTCTATTTTATTGATGCAAAAGCTTATCATCAAAGGAAAAAAAAAATTATCGGGTTCAATAAATATTTCTGGTTCTAAGAATGCTACACTCCCTATTTTAGCGGCAACTATTTTAGCCAATAAATCTATCACTTTAAAAAATATACCTTTTGTTCAAGACATTTATACAATGTTAAACTTATTAAAATTTATTGGATTAAAGATAAAAATTTCAGAACAAACAAAAACTTTGAAAATCTTAAATAATGAAACATTAAAAACTGTAGCACCTTATAATCTTCTTAAAACTATGAGAGCAGGTGTATTAGTTTTAGGACCATTATTAGCTAAATATAAAAAAGCAAAAGTCTCTCTACCTGGTGGGTGTGCCATTGGCACTAGACCTGTTAATTTACATTTATTTGCCTTAGAAAAACTTGGTGCCAAAATTAAAATAAAAAATGGATATATCTATGCGTCTGCAAAATATGGATTAAAAGGTGCTGAAATTAAATTTCCTTCTATTTCTGTAGGCGCTACAGAAAATGCTATTCTTGCTGCAGTCAGTGCCAAGGGAAAAACAATAATTTCTAACTGTGCCATCGAACCCGAGATACAAGACATGATATTTTTTTTAAAAAAAATGGGCTGCAATATTAATTTTATTGGTAAAAGAAAGATTTTAATTATCGGAATTAAAGATTTTAGAAGAGTTAGTCATGAAGTTATATTTGATAGAATTGAACTTGGGACCTACTTAATTGCTGCAGCTTTAATTGGAAAAAAAGTAATTTTTCTTAAAATAAAACCTAAAATTATAGAAACTGAAATTAAATTATTAAAAAAAATGGGTGTTAAAATGAAGATAGAAAATAACAAAATTACAATACTTCAATCAGATAAACTAAAAAGCGTAAATATTAAAACAGAACCTTACCCTGGTTTTCCAACAGATCTACAGGCACAAATAATGGTTTTAATGCTTAAAGCTTCAGGAACATCAAAAATAATTGAAAATATCTTTGAAAATAGATTTATGCATTTACCAGAACTTAGAAGAATGGGTGCCAAAATTACTGTGAAAAATAATATAGCATTTATTTCAGGTCCTACAAATTTAACTGGAGCCGAAGTTATGGCTACCGATTTGAGAGCATCTGTAAGTCTTGTCTTAGCCGCATTAATTGCTGAAAACAGAACTATTATTAATAGAATTTATCACTTAGATCGTGGCTACGAAAATTTAGAAAAAAAGTTAAAAAAATGTAAAGCTGCTATAAGAAGAGTCTAAATGAAAGTTAAGAATTTAAAATTACTAGCAACCTCAGATGAAGACTTAAGAGTCATTGCTGCTCACTTACAAGATGCGATTGTATCAGTTCAAGATATTGCCAATTTAAAAAAGAACAGAATTTTTTTAATCCAACTAAATAGATTTATGTGGGAAGATGTTGAAAAAGGTGTTTTCAGAAAAAATAAAAGAATAAGAACAATACTAAAATTTGACAATGTTATTAATATTTCATCAAAAAATATTAATATAAAAGAACGTAAAAGCTTTTTAGATTTTTTAACTATCGAAAGCAATTTATTGCCTGATAAAAGCTATGAAATTAAATTGATTTTTTCAGGAGATTCTGTAATTAAAATAAAAGCAGAGGTAATTGATGTAACCTTAGATGACCAAGGCTCACCTTGGGACACTAAAACGCAACCAAAACATGACTTTTTATGAGGCTAAAATTAATTAAAGCTAATCAAAAGAATTTTTTGGCAAAATTAGATATTTTTTTGCAAAAGAGAAAATTACAAAATCCCAAAATTGATAGAAAAGTTAGAAATATAATTCAAGATATAAAAAACAATAAAGATCTAGCTCTAATTAAATATGAAAAAAAATATTTAAAACTAAAAAATATCTCATTAAATAATATTAAATTTTCAAATCCCGAAAGAAATAAAATAATAAAAAAATTAGATAAAAAAACAAAAGCGTCAATTGATTTAGCTTTTGAAAGAATTTTTAAATTTCATAAAAAACAAAAATTATCTTCTTATATTTTAAAAGATAAATTTAAAAATTCTTTTGCTTACAAATCTAATGCACTGAATAAAATTGGAGTTTATGTTCCTGGCGGCAGAGCTAATTATCCAAGTTCTGTTTTAATGAACTGTATTCCAGCTCTCGTAGCTGGCGTTAAAGAAATTTATATGAGCACTCCAGCTATGAATAAATCTTATAATCCTGCTG
>SYDM01000013.1 GCA_005801485.1 Rickettsiales bacterium | reverse complement strand
TTTACTAATTTCTTTTAGTTTGGCGTAAGCCTTCTTTAATATTTCAGTACCTTTAATTTCTTCTGTGCCAATATTTAACAATGCAACTTTTGCAATTTCATCTGGAAATAAAGCTTTATATAAAGCAGCACCCATTTCAGAAAAATCAATTAAATTTTTTTCATCACATTCAACATTGGCCCCAAGATCCAAAACCACATTCACATTTTTTTCATTCGGCCATAAACCAGCTAGTGCAGGCCTACTAACAGATTCTATCGTTTTAAGAAGCATTTTAGATAACACAAACAAAAAACTTGTATTGCCTGCCGATAAAGTAATATCTGAATTTGATATTATTTGAGAATTAATTGAATGCCACATACTGCTATCTTTAGAATTTTTTATAGCTGTCAGTGGACTCTCTCCATCTGAAATAACTGTGCTTGATTTATAAATTTTATATAAATTAGATGAAATATTATATTTATTTAATTCTATATTAATTAAGTTTTCATCTCCATAGAGATTAAAAAAAATATCATTTTTATTTGGATTTTTTTTTAAAAATAAAGAAACCCCTTTAATATTTTTATAAGGAGCATTTTCACCACCCATTGCATCAATTGCAATTACGATTCTTTTATTCATAATTTATTATTATTTAAGACTATAGGTCTAAGATTTTTTTTCCGTTATAGTAGCCAGTTTTTAAATCAACATGGTGTGACAGTCTATATTCGCCGCTTTTTTTATCCTCAACAATATTGGGAGATTTAACACGATGATGTGATCGTCTCATATTTCTTTTTGAAGGTGTTGTTTTACGTTTAGGTACGGCCATTTATTTTATATTTGAAATTTATTTTACCTTTTAATACATTATTTATATCCAATTCAAAACAAAAATTATAAAAACTATTGAAATAATCAATTAAATCATCAATTAATAAAGAGCTATTGGTGCTCGCTAAATTGAAGTAGGTTTTTAAAATCTCACCATCAACCTCAAAAACTTCAGATTTAGATTTATTAATTTTTAGGAGTATATCGTAAAAAAATCTATTTAACATTTTCATTTTTTTATTTACGGCTATGTCTCCATAACCTAGCTCTCTAATATGATATTCAATATTTAAAAAAAAAAAATCAAAAATTTCTTGAGGAAACTCCTTTTTTTTTTTTTTAAAAATTATAAGTATTAAAGAAAAATGAACAAAAATAAGATTTATTCGAGTTTCAAAATTGTCCTTTAAAAGAATATCTTTATAAAAAAAAAAATTACGTGATAATTCAACAAATTTGTTATATAAAAGGTTGTTGTGACTTTGATAAAAAGAAATCATTATAAAAAACTTTATACCATATTTTTTTTATTTTTTTTAACTAACTGCCAGCTAAATGAAGTTAACAAGCCGCATGGAATCAATTTCTTAGAAAATAGGGAAAAAACTTTAGTAATTGGCAAGACTAATCAAAATGATGTGATAACCTTGATTGGCAACCCTCATTCATTGTCAATAAAAGATGAGGGTACTTGGCTTTATTTTGAAAGAACTATTTCTAGAGGTAAATTAATTAAATTAGGTCAAAACGTGCTAACAGAAAATAATGTTTTAGAGCTTAAATTTGACAAATATGGAATTTTGATCAGTAAAAAAATTTATGATAAAGAAAATATGAATGAGATTGCATATTCAACAAAAGAAACTGAAAATACGGTAATGCAAGAAAGTACCATTAATAAATTTTTGTCTAGTATAAGACAAAAAATGTATGGGAAAAAAAAATTTTAGTGTGAAATCGCAGCTAATAAAAGTAAAGCTACAATATTTGTAATCTTAATCATTGGATTAATAGCTGGACCAGCAGTGTCTTTATAGGGATCTCCTACAGTATCACCTGTGACAGCAGCTTTATGTGCTTCTGAGCCTTTTCCCCCAAAGTTACCATCTTCAATATATTTTTTGGCATTGTCCCAAGCCCCACCACCTGCTGTCATTGATATAGCAACAAATAAACCAGTTATAATTACGCCTAATAACATTGCACCTAAAGTAGATAAAGCTGCACTCATTCCACCAACTGGCAAAATAATAAAATATAAAACCACAGGAGATAAAACGGGCAATAAAGAAGGAATAATCATTTCTTTTATTGCTGTCTTTGTTAATAAATCTACTAGTCTACCGTAATCAGGTTTTCTTGTTCCTTTCATTATACCAGGAATTTTTTTAAATTGCCTTCTCACTTCAATAACAACAGCGCCTCCCGCTCTACCAACTGCTTGCATTCCCATTGAACCAAAAAGATAAGGTAGCATTCCCCCTAACAGCAAGCCAACAACTACAAAAGGATTGGATAAATCAAAACTTACTTTTACTCCTTCAAGTGCAGATCCTTTAATTGTAGAGAAAAATTTAATATCCTCAGTGTAAGCAGCAAACAAAACTAGAGCCCCTAAACCCGCTGAACCTATCGCATAACCTTTAGTCACAGCTTTGGTTGTGTTTCCTACGGCATCTAAAGCATCTGTAATTTTTCTTACATTTTTTGGAAGATTTGCCATTTGAGCAATACCACCAGCATTATCTGTAACTGGTCCATAGGCATCTAAAGCAACTACCATGCCAGTTAGTGCAAGCATAGAAGTAACTGCAATTGCTATTCCGTATATTCCAGCTAAACTATTGGTATAAAGAATACCAATCACAATAATTAATGCAGGTGCAGCCGTTGCTTCCATAGAAACTGCCAAACCTTGAATAACATTTGTTCCATGACCTGTTGTTGATGATAGAGCAATTGATTTAACTGGTCTATAATTTGCTCCAGTATAGTATTCAGTTATCCATATTAATAAACCAGTTATAATCAATCCAGCAACACCACACATATATAAATCTAATCCATTAAAACTTTTCTCTGAAAATTTAAAGATTGTTTCTAATCCTAGAATAGAGTCAGTAACTGGATATAAAATAATCAAGGATAAAATGGCCGTTATAACAAATCCTTTATAAAGAGCATTCATAATATTTTTAGATTTTCCTAATTTAACAAACCACGTGCCAATTATTGAAGTTAAAATACATGATCCGCCAATTGCTAAAGGATAAATCATCATGACAGGATTATTTGAAAAAAAAATAGACGCTAAAACCATAGTAGCTACGATTGTAACCGCATAAGTTTCAAATAAGTCTGCGGCCATACCAGCGCAATCACCAACATTATCTCCAACGTTGTCAGCAATTACTGCAGGATTTCTTGGATCATCTTCTGGAATACCAGCTTCGACTTTTCCAACTAAATCAGCACCAACATCTGCTCCTTTGGTAAAAATTCCACCACCTAATCTTGCAAAGATTGAAATTAGCGAAGCACCAAATCCTAATGCTACTAACGCATCTATAATTTCTCTTTTTTCAACCTTGAATTCTAATAAAATATAATAATAAATTGCAATTGCTAAAAGAGCTAATCCAGCAACCAACAATCCTGTAATTGCACCAGACTTAAATGCCATTGTTAATCCAGCTTGTAAGCTATTTCTTGAAGCTTGCGCAGTTCTAACATTTGCTTCAACCGAAATTAACATTCCAACATAACCAGCAACACCAGAAAGTGCTGCGCCAATAAAATATCCTAAACCAACAAGTGGACTAAAAAAATAAGTTACTATAGATAAAACAACTACACCTACAATTGCGATCGTTTTATATTGTCTCTTTAAATAAGCTTTAGCTCCTATTTGAATTGCTTCAGCAATATCTTGCATTTTTGCATTACCATCGCTTGAACTAAGAATTTGCGAAGAAAGAAAATAACTATAAACGATAGCTAAAAGACCTGCAAAAATTATTAAATATAAAATTTCGTTTACTGAATTCATAAAGATCATCATAATTGACAAATTAATCAATTAAAGGCAAGAAATAGTTTTAAATTATAATTTAAGAAAATTTAATTAGTTTTTCTTATATTTTTGGCAATTTTATCTAATATAGCATTAACAAATTTAATCTGTGCTTTTTCTAAAAAGAACTCAGATGTTTTGACATATTCACTAATTATAACTTTTACAGGATTATTATGCTTAAACAGAAGTTCAAAAACTGCAGCAAATATAATAATTTTCAATAACTTATCAGTTCTTTTAAAATCTAAATCTTTAGCTAAATACTTGGAAATATTATCTTCAATTAAATCATTTCTTTCAATAGTTCCTTGAACAACATCCTTGATAAATTTTTTATAATTACTTTTAGGATATTCTATTTCAGCATCCAAGTTTAGAGAATTTCCATAAAGTTTTTGGATAATTCTAACTCTTGGACTTAC